>NZ_AOME01000021.1 GCF_000336935.1 Halococcus salifodinae DSM 8989
TGGTTCAGGAAGCGGCGCGCACCGAGCGCAACGGGCACGTGGAGCCGCGGCAGTTCCGGCTGACGGAGGAGGGCGTGGCGTGGATCGAGGAGCACGCGGAAGCGTTGGCGATCCCGACGACGCGGGAGGAAACGGCGGTGAAGGCGGGAGAGGCATACGAGGCGGCGGAGAGCGCGCGGTCATCGGTGCAGAACTACCGAAAGAAGCTCCACCGAGTGAAAGGTCGGGTTGAGGAGG
>NZ_AOME01000022.1 GCF_000336935.1 Halococcus salifodinae DSM 8989
TCCGTACACGACAGAAGATCTGTGATTGGCAGCATCGTCCGCTACCCTCGCCTACAACGCGGCGCTACTTAACGTGCAAAGCTGAGTACCACACTGGATCAAATGGTTTTCATGCCCAATGGGTACGATGTTGTTATCGCTGGCGCTGGTCCCGCCGGCGCGCAGTGTGCCCGAGATCTCACGGAGCGCGGCTACGAGGTGCTCGTTCTCGAAACCGAACCCGAGAAGACGTTTCCGGCCCAGAGCAACAAGTCCACCGGCGGAACCTTCCCCTCGATGATGGGGTCGTTCGGTATCCCTGACGATGTGGTGATGAACTACACCGATAGCGTCGTCTTGGAATCACCAAGCGAAAGCTTCCAGTTCCTCCAGCCGGGCGCAGTTCTCGAATTTGCTGATTTTAAACGCTACCTCGTCCGTGACGGCCGCGAGCGCGGCGTGACCTTCCATTTCGACGCGCGGGTCTCGGAGCCCATCCTCGAAGATGGAGACATCACCGGTGTTCGTTACGATGGCAACGAGGAGGCCTACGCCGATATCATCGTGGACGCGACTGGCCCGGCCGCACCGCTTGCGAAGTCTCTCGGGGTGAGCGATCTTGAGCGGGACAAGCAAGCCGTCGGCATCGAGTGGGAATTCGAAGATGTGGACCTCAATCATCCCGACTACACCGACCTAACCGACACGATGATGCTTCGGCTCGACCACGACCTCGCGCCAGGCGGGTACTCGTGGATATTCCACACTGGCGCGGATACGGCAAAAGTTGGTCTCTGCTTCATCCAAAACGAGAAATACAGTTCGAACGCCGATCGTATTCTCATCGACGACGCGCTCACGCGCTGGCTTGAAGACGATCCTCGGTTCACGAACGCCGACCGTATCGACAACAGCCAACATCGCGGCTCCGCACATATCCAGCCACCCGGACGTCTCAGCACGGACGGGTTCATGGCAATCGGCGATACCGTCCCTTCTATCGACCCGCTGTGGGGACAGGGCATCGATAAATGCATGCGATCTGGGCGCGCGGCGGCCGTCACGGCCGATCGCTGTTTTACTGGCGGGATCGACACGTCGGCCGACGAGATGACGATCTACGACACCCTCTGGCATCGCAACGTGGCACCGAAGGCGTCGATGCGCCTGCTAATGGCCCACTTGCTCTACTACGCCCCGACCGAACGCTACAACCGCTTCATCCGCGACCTCCGCCGGCTCAGCGACGATACGCTCTCGGCGGCCAACGGAGGCAATCCGCTCGCGCTGGCGAAACTGTTCCATCCTGGCGATATCTCCCTACTCCGGAAGTTCGCAGCCGAACACCGCGACCTGATTAGCCAACTGCTCCCCAGTCTGTCCTCACTGCTGTCAGAGTGACTATAGCAACGGTGAAACTGTTGCCAGGTCGCTCTTACTTGTACTTCTGCGGTTAAGCGGCGGTACTGTTTTGCAACGGCTCATGCTTCCTGTGGAGGTCACCACAGTTGCAGAGAATGGGCGATTTCAGCGGATTCGGTGCAATGGTGCTCAGATAGCCTTCGTCCCAATGCCGATCGGGCGTCTGAACGTTCCCACACTCATACTTCCTTGCTACCGTCTACATGGATTCGGGGTCCCACTCAGTGGTTTCGCCGGGTGCAGGTGGCGTTCGATCGGAGTACCCTTTTCGCCCGATCGCTCTGTCATCAACCATGTTCAGTACTGCTTGGCGAGCATCCGCAGCTGAGTCGAACACCTCGCCTTGCAGTGGCTCGAAGAGATCTGCAAGCGTCTGTGTCCCATCTGGCAGTTCCACCTCCTGTTCACCGTATTCGTCGATGAGAGTGGTACTTGTCGCTGGATAACTATGGTCGTCGATCAACGTGGCCAGCGTGCCGAACTCTACGCCCTGCTCACGTGTTTTGTCTCTCCCCCATAGGATGACGACCTTCGAATCCTACACAAAAGTTCCTTATGGCCAGCACTACTTCACCGGTTGCCGCTGAACGAGTAGCATGATTTACCTTGAAGATGGTGCAGTTGTGCGGTTTTGCGGGTGCAAGCGGTGGTGGCTTGAATCAACCGTGGAAAGTCACGCGGGAGACACTTCGACTTTGACCACGCCGAAACTGCCCGGGAATCGGTCTTGTGACCGGTAGTTAATGGCCATGAATCAGCTTGAAACGACAGCCATCCCCAACCGACGAAGTAGTACTAATGAATTAAGTTTAATAGATAAATACTTCTTCGTTTAGGGTGAGTTCTTCGTGCATATCTCATCGAGCCAGACATATTCTGAAACGATCTCTGATTGAGATTACAGCAAAAATTACGGTAAACAAAATCGGGAATTGCCAGCTGTTGGCTGTGAAACATTGATGTGTCTGACGGCTTTGTTAGTACACCGTCCGTGTAGGGGGTCTTCTCGAACTGGTTCGAAGAGTTCGGCACAATTAACTCTGCAGAGGACCCACTACTTGGAGCATGATTCGCAACAATCTCAGCATCCTTGGTACCGTCTGTGGAGCCGTGTCCGGATATGCAATTGGTGGATTCGAAGCCGCGAGTCTGGGGACACTCGTTGGGTTTTTTCTTGGGAAGACTGTCAACAGTCTGCTGCGTGCTGTCGACGATTTTGATCTGTGAGGGAGAGATGTTCCCGATTCTTCGGCGACTCGGATATCGTGATCAGCTCTCTCCAGCCTCACTCTCTGAATCCGCTCCACCATCAGCGATCGCGGTCTCGGTCCGACGTTCGTGCCACTGCCATTCCTGGGTGAACTGGCCGCTCTCCTTCAGATTCCATGGGTCAGCGTCCTCCATCGAGGGGGCTTCGTACCACGACTGGACGAAATTCCAGACCCAGATGACCTGACCGACGAAGATGATCAGCGCGCCGAGCGTTGCGAGCTGGTGGAAGACGGTAATGATGTTCACCGGTCCGAGCGGGAAATCGTACGTCGCGTATCGACGGGGCATCCCGAGATATCCAAGGAACAGCATCGAGAAGAACGTGAGATTGGTTCCGATCATCGTCAACCAAAAATGGGCTTTCGCCAGTTTCTTCTGATACATCTTCCCGGTGAAGATCGGATACCAGTAGTACAGTCCAGCGAACACCGCGAAACCGATCGCGCCCATCACGATGTAGTGGAAGTGACCCACCACGTAGTAAGTGTCGTGGAGGACGAGGTTAACTGGGATCGAGGCAAGGAACACGCCGGTGACGCCGCCGATAATGAAGTTCGAAACGAACCCGATACAGAACAGCATCGGCGCGGTCAGCTTCACGTTGCCGCCCCACATCGTAGTGGTCCAGTTGAACGTCTTGACCGCACTCGGGATTGCGATCGCAAGCGAGACCGCCATGAAACTCGCCCGAATCCGCGGGTCGATCCCGGTCGCGAACATGTGATGCGCCCAGACGCCAAACGAAAGCACCCCGATCGCAAGCGTCGAGTATACCACGAACTTATATCCGAACAGTTTCCGATCCGAGAATTTCGGAATGATGAGGCTGACAAGCCCCATCGGCGGCAAGACGAGGATGTACACCTCGGGGTGGCCGAAGAACCAAAACAGGTGCTGCCAGAGGATCGGTCCGCCGCCCTCTCCGACCGCGAAGAACGTCGTCGCGAAGTTGCGGTCGAGCAGCAGCATGATGAGCGCGCTCCCCAGTAGCGGAAACGCGAATAGGATCAGCCCTGACTGGGTGAGCATCGTCCATGAAAACATATCGAGGTTCGCCCAGTTGACGTCGGGCCCCCGCTCGGCGAAGATTGTGGCGATGAAGTTGATCGCCCCGATCGTCGCCGAGACCCCGGTGAGGTGGAGGCCGAGTAGCATGAAGTCGACGCCGACGTTCGCCTGCGTGCCGGCCCCGACGCCGGCCGACAGCGGGGTGTACATCGTCCACGCGGTCTGGGCCGGGACGATGTCAAGGCTTGCGATCGGTGCGGTGAAAAAGCCGCCCCAGACCAAAAGCGCGCCCGGCGGCAGCAGCCAAAACGCGATGGCGTTGATCCGCGGGAACGCCATGTCGTCTGCGCCGATCAGGAGGGGAACGAAGTAGTTCCCGAATGCTGAGAGGATCGGTGTTCCAAATAGGAACAGCATCGTGATACCGTGACTCGTGAGCAGGGAGTTGTAGAACTCCGCGCCGATGACGTCGGTGGCCGGTGCGATGAGTTCCGCGCGCATCAACATGACCATGATGCCGCCGACGGAGAAGGCGATGAGCGCGTAGGCTCCGTACAACATCCCGATGTCTTTGTGGTCCACAGTCGTCAACCACCGGATGATCCCGCTTGGCTTCTCCTCGTGGGCGTAGTCAGTCTCCTCGCCGACGGCACCACCGCCAGCCAGCGGCGTGTACGACCGCCAGTCCTCGATTTGGGTGAGCCAGACCGCCACGCCCGCGAGGAACAGTCCCATCAGGACCGTTAGCGCGAGCTGGGCTTGTGCCATGTCTGTGACTGCGATCCAGAGCCTAAAGAAATCTTAGATTCGCTCAACCCTAGATCAAGAAGTGAGCGCGGAAGAATGATCGCTATGGTACAAGCCCCCGCGCTCCGTGATACTTTCTTGAGCAAGGATTATAATAGTATCGGGGCACTGCTAGATTGAGCCCTCCCGTCCGAGCGCTCCGATTGGCGGCTGTTTCTCCGGCGTTTGGTAGCTCCGGAGATAGTTGTTGTAGGCAGTCAGTCGGTGCTCCGCGCTGATCTGACTACCGTTCCACGTCTCGTGGAATCGACCGATGCGCATGATGTAGGCTGGAACAGCTTCTCGACGATATTGCGCTCGGAGTAGTTTGAGGTCGCCGAGAAGGTCGATTTTGGCCAGTACCGTCAGGTAGCTCATGCCGTCGACGAGGAATTCCGTCTCAGAAAGGTTGTGTCGCTCTTTCAGTTCGGCAGGGAATGCACTGGCGGCCGCGTGCCCCGCCAGTGCGAGACACTCACACCAAGCAGCAGCTTCGAATCGATATCGATCACCGCGTACACCCAGCATTGTTCGTGACCAACCCAAACCGTGATTTCGTCGATCGCGACTCGCGATAGCTCCACTGTCGGTGGATAAGGAGCTTTTTCGTCCACGTGGTGAACCCACTGAAACACAACTACGAGAGGCAGACGCCAAAGGTTTCGAGCGCTACGTCCGTCTCTCGCAGCGAAATACCTGTCGAATGGAACTGCACCGCGAGCGGCCTTAGTGACCTGCGTCACGTTCGGATGGTCGATAAGCACGGCTGTTTCTGTGTGGCGGAAAATAAGATGACAGGAGTGAGTCGGCTGGCACGCTCTTCATCCAGTTTTCATTTCTTACACAGACCACTCAGAGCGCTCGCGGTACTCTCGTCGTCCCAATACTCCTAGAGAGTCTGTCCGTTGTCTGTGATGAATTTTTGAAACTTACTCATGCCAATTAAGAACACCTCATGAATCGAATAGATAGCATCTCACTGACATCGAAGATGTCGAATCAATGACCGAGTCTCGGTGATTCCGGCGGTTTCGGTAGCCGTCCGGGAAGCGGAAAACACATGTGCTGCACTAACTAATCATATAGTCAGCCAACGAATGAACGTTGACGAAGCCGATGAAGCGGACCGCGCGGATGACACGGCGAGATTTGACTCGAACGCGCGCGAGGCGATCATGGAAGCGACCTACCGGGCGCTGTGTGCGCACGGTGCAGTCGACCTCACCACACGAGCCATCGCCGACGAGTTCGATAAGAGCAGGTCGCTCATCTTCTATCACTACGACTCGAAGGAGGACCTCCTCGCGTCGTTTTTGGCGTATCTCCTTGAGAGGTTCGAGGAACGTATGGGAACGACGTGCATGGAGGACCCGACCGAGCAACTCGACGCACTGATCGATGCATTGTTGTTCGGTCCCGCCGACCACGAAGACTTCCAGACCGCGATGCTTGGACTCCGGTCGCAGGCTCCCTACAACGGGGCTTACCGCGAGCAGTTCCGGATCAACGGCGAGTACGTGCATGGCCTGTTCAGGGGGGTAATCGAGCGCGGCGTCGAACGGGGAGCATTCGCCGAGGTTGATCCGTCACGCATCGCCACGATGCTTCTCATCACCATCGACGGTGCGCGGATGCGCTTTGTCACCCTTGGCGACGACGAGTCACTCCACACCGCGCGCAAGGTAATCGACGACCAGCTTGACCGCACGCTGTTTGCCGGGACCGGACCCGAGTGATTACATCGAAACGGTTCTATTGAATCCACCGAAGGCGTCGGGCTAAGCCATTAGAACGACAGAGATGAAGCGGAAGAAGCCAGTTGTGCAAAAGGTCCTCCTCCACTTTGTCACACAGGCTGTCTCGATAGCACTACTCGTCATCGCTAGATTTCTCTACCCGACTCAGAGGAAAACCATCTTAATACAGCAAATCTTGCTCGATAATTACCACAGCTTCGCTCTCCTGAGGTTGGCGGTCGGATCGTCGAGGCGGTTCGATAGTGTGGTGAGGAGGCGGTCGATCAGCAACAGGCCGACGTATGTTTCTATCCGATGACGGCCTTGTACGCGGAAGTCGAGGCGACGACCGTCCCCTTTGGCCGTGCTGAAAAAGCGTTCGACGGCGATGAGTGGTCTGCGTATGCTTTGAATACTCGATCGGCAGGGTCCAGAATTAGTACGGTAGAACCGAGCGCTTTGAGCTCTAAAGCGGTGATCAGACCTCGTGAGCAGTATCCAGACGTCGCGCATATCACTCTCTGCTGTCGAACGCGTCCTGTAGTGCAGTACGGTTGAGCTGGACACCGCTCTCTTCGGCAAGTGCTTCGATTCGAAACACGATGTCAAGTGGATCGGCCGTGTTCCGAGGATTGTACGTGCAGACCGGCAGGATCTGCCGGTCTACACACCGGTCGTGAAACTCTAGCGTATCAAACGCCGAATCGCCGAGAACCATCGTGACGTCCGTGTTTTCGACGAGACGCTCGAAGCATTCGAGCGTCGCGGTTTCTGGGTGCTGTTTGCGCTGGACAACGACTGCGCCAACGGGGAGATCGCTGGCGCAGTCGACCGCGACGAGCAATCCGTAGCCGTAGACCCACTCCTCGGCAGCTGATTCCCACATCCACACCCCGTCAGGATCGGTTTGTGAGCATGGGAGATGCGTCGAATCGAACGCGAAGCGATCGCCATAGAGGCCGACCGAATCGTGCTTGCTCGATTCGGTCGAAGACGCGTTGGATGTAGGGTTGGAGCCTGTTCCAGCACTCCCAGATAGTGCTGAGAACGGGCGTCTCATCGTCGAAANATTCGGTCGAAGACGCGTTGGATGTAGGGTTGGAGCCTGTTCCAGCACTCCCAGATAGTGCTGAGAACGGGCGTCTCATCGTCGAAATCACAGATGAGACGCCCGATCCCGAATCGAAGCACTCCTCGAGTTCGCGGAACTGGAACTTGACTTCGGCCGTACAGAGCAGCAGCCCGCGGAGTATCTGTGATCGGTCGTACTTTGGATTGCGGCTAGGACCGTTGTCCATCCACTCGTCGAGAAAACCGCGGTCAAGCGCCGATGCGGCGCTTTGTCGACCGCAGCACCTTTGCAACCGGCGTGTCATCCAACACATCGGCCGGCGAGGCAGTTTGAGAGGACACAGTTAAACTGCTACTGCCGGCCACTTTTGCCGTCTCATTCGATCTCCGAAGCAGCAGACGGCGATGCGATCACGAGTCGCGATCAATTACCGAACAGGGTCGCTGACTCTGGACCTACAGCCACTCCGCAGACCAGGCTTCGATTTCTTCGAAGACGGGGCGGAGCGACTGTCCTTTCTCCGTGAGCGAGTAATACGTGGCGACGGGTGCGTCTTCTTCGAGCCGACGTGTCACGAAGTCGGTTTCTTGTAAATCGTCAAGGACACGGGAGAGTGTTCGTGAACTCGCCCCGGTCGAGCGTTTGAGTTCGTTGAAGCGTTTCTCATTACCTTGGAGGTCGTGGAGGACGATGAGTCGCCACTGGGAGCCGATCTGGTTCAGCGAATCGATAACCGAACACGCCTCCTCGTCGTACCGTTCGTCAGTTTCGGACAGGCTGTTTGCTTGGGCCACTGGTTTGCTCCTTGGATGTTCGTAGGCGCTGCATCCGCAAATAGGTTCGCTTCCGAACCTGGTAGCATTATGAAACCTGAAGTAACACCAGCGTCACCGGCTAACACCGTCGCTCCCTGATATCACTGGTGTCAGATTAAGTATAAGTAGGTTCCAGAACGAACTAGATATCGTTGTGATGGCAGCTACGATCGCACCACTGACCGCACCGCATACCAACCAATCGCAGACGCAGGAGGTGAGCTGATAATGGCGATCGATGCAGGACTCGGCGCAATCGGCTTCCTCGTCGCACGGATACTCTTCGGCGGCCTCCTCGCGTTTCAGGGCCTCAACCACTTCCAGAACGTCGGCGCGATGAGCGGATACGCCCAATCGAAGGGTGTCCCTGCAGCCCGGGCGAGCGTCCTGTTTTCCGGTGGAATGCTCATCTTCGGCGGCCTCGGCATCGTCCTCGGAGTGTTCCCTGCGATTGCCGCGGGGGCAATCGCGGTCTTCCTCCTCGTTACGACGCCGATGATGCACGACTTCTGGGCAGTGCCCGAAGACCAGCAGCAGGATGAGATGACCAGCTTCATCAAGAACGTCGAGCTCCTCGGCGCGTCGGTGGTCTTCCTCGCCCTCAGTAGTGAGGCGTGGGCGTACGCACTGGGCATCGGTCTCGGACTCTAATCGGACACGAAACGATCGACTTCCGGGATAGCCTTTCGAACAATACACTCAAACAACACATGATTACCGAAACACCCGGACTCCACCACGTAACATCGATCGCGAGTGATCCCCAACGGAACGTGGATTTCTACACGGAAGTCCTCGGTCTGCGCCTCGTCAAACGGACCGTCAACTTCGACGACAAATACACGTACCACCTCTACTACGGTGACGAGGTTGGCAACCCAGGTACTGTGGTGACGTTCTTCCCGTTCGAGGGCGGTCGACAGGGCCGCGTTGGCCGCGGTCAGACAAGCGCGACCGCGTTCGTCGTTCCCGAGGAGTCGGTCGACTACTGGGTCGACCGGCTCGAATCGAGAGATGTCGACGTCGACACACCGCATACCCGGTTCGACGAGACGGTCGTCCCGTTCCGCGATCACGACGGCCAGCCGTTGGAACTCGTGACCGGCACGAGCGACATCGAACCGTGGGACGACGGGCCGGTACCCGTAGACAACGCTATCCGCGGGTTCCATAGTGTGACGCTGGATTCCCGCAACCCCGAGCAGACGAAAGCGGTGCTTGAGACGTTGGGATACGAGTCAACTGCACAGGACGGGGACCGGACGCGATATCGGGCATCCGGCAACGGCAATCGCGATTCGTTCATCGACGTTCTCGCTCGGCAGGATGCTCCGCGAAGCCAGCAGGGTGTCGGCACCGTTCACCACGTTGCGTTCCGAACGCCCGATACGCAGACCCAAGAGGAGTGGCGCGAGCAGCTTTCGGAAATCGGACTTCAGGTAACGCCGCAGAAGGATCGGCAATATTTCAAATCGATTTACTTCCGAGAGCCCGGCGGTATCCTGTTCGAGATTGCGACCGACGGGCCGGGCTTTACCCGTGATGAGTCCGTCTCGGAGCTAGGAGCGGAACTGAAGTTGCCGCCATGGTTGGAGTACGATAGGGCGATGCTTGAAGAACGTCTTCCGGAGATCGAACCCGCCAGCATACTGAAGATGAACTGACATGACTGGACCGCACCAAGACCAACCTCTCGTGACGGCCGGCGCACCTCTCGATGTCGCCGAGGTCGCACTCGTCCTTGTTCACGGACGGGGAGCGACCGCGCAGAGCATCGTCCAGATGGCCGACGAGTTCCACCAGGACGGAGTCGCGTATCTTGCTCCACAGGCCGCCCGTAACACGTGGTACCCGAACCCATTTACCGCTCCTGTCGAGTCGAACGAGCCAGGACGGACGTCTGGCTTACAGGCCATCGACGACACCGTGAGTACGGCCACCGAGGCGGGAATCCCACTGGACCGCGTCATGGTGCTCGGGTTCTCTCAGGGAGCGTGTCTCGCCAGCGAGTTCGTCGCGCGCAATCCCACGCGTTACGGTGGACTCGCGGTGTTGAGCGGCGGGCTCATCGGTAACATCGTCGATCAGGACGACTACGACGGTGACCTCGAAGGAAGGCCGGTGTTTCTCGGCTGCAGCGATGTCGACCCGCACATCCCCGAAGACCGGGTACACGAGTCGGCGGCCATCTTTGAGCAACTCAACGGCGACGTGACCAAGCGCCTCTACGAGGGGATGGGTCACGGCATCAACCAAGACGAGATCGACCAGGTCTCCACGATGGTTGCGGGGCTCGTCGAATAGGAAGATCACCGATCAGATGACGGCGAACGAGGCACGGACGCGCCTCACTGCCCTGAAAACGGTCGTCGCCGCGCATGAACGTGGGTATTACGAAACACCTCGCAAAATCACCGCCAGCGAACTCGCCGAAGAACTCGACCGAACGAAGAGACACTCTCTGAATATCTTCGCCGTGGTTCTTCGCTTAGCAGACGGATGGAGAGCAGACAAAGTCGGGCGACGAGTTACGTTTCGACTCGGAACCGAACCTCGATTTCATCCGGGCCGATGACTGAGATCCCATCGGTCGTCTCAGTCACGGCGAATTGACTGCCCGCTACTCGGTCTCGAATGGTCTCAAGCGCCTCGGTCTCTGGCAGGACCACTTCGAACCAGGACAGTCCTCTGCCACTGACTGGGCCCGTACGATGGTGCCACGTGTTTGCACCGATATGGTGGTGGTACCCTCCAGCAGACACGAACGACGCGTTCGGCACGGTCGTTTGGACGTCAAATCCGAGGGTATCGACGTAGAAGTCTCCGAACATCTCAAGCGAGGTGACCTCGAGATGCACATGCCCGACATCCGTTCCGACTGGAACTCCTGGCTTGCCTGTGGCAGCCGCTTCCACTGGTTCGAGGTCGATGGAGTAGGTCCCAATCTGAACTCTCCCGTCGTCGGCGATGGGCCACTCTTGACGGGGAAAGTCTCGGTAGATTTCGACACCGTTTCCCTCCGGGTCAGTGAGGTACAACGCCTCACTGACGCCGTGGTCGGACGCACCACCGAGATGCCAACGGTCCCGTATGCGCGTCAACGCGTCACCTAACGCGCCACGCGAAGGTACTCTGAACGCGTTGTGATAGAGTCCCGCTCCTGACTGATCTCGTGCGAGTGCGTTCTCATCTTCCTCCAGGACGAGGAGTGGTGTCTGCTCGACGCCGAGGATTGCTGTCGTCTCGGAGTGACTGAGAACGTTCAGACCAACGACCTCTCGGTAAAACTCAGCCATGTCACCGAGGTCCGACACCCGGAGTGCCGTTCGGCCTATCCGGGTCTTGGACGGAAGCACGTGCGAATCGGGGTCGGATTGCATTCTCGTTCTATCTCCAGTGCTGGACGCTCGTTCTGTCTGCTCCATCAAACCTCTTTCTCCGGCTGTCCGCCGGTCGTTTGGATGACCTGCCCCCTAACGCCCTCGTTCGCCAGCAGGTGGAGGACGATATCCGTGATCGCTTCGGGCGCGGTCCACTCGGAGAAGTCGGCGTCGGGCATCGCTTCCCGATTGCCTGGCACGTCGATAAGGAACGGGGCGACCGCGTTGACCCGCGCGTCGAGTTCGACATCGAGCGATTCAGCCAACGTTCGAACCGCACCCTTCCCAACATCGTACGCGAGCGTTCCTCCAACTGGATCGAGAGCGCGGTCGGAGCTGAACAGGACGACGCCGCTTTGCGAGTCGAGATGATCCGCGAAGGCCTTGGCGGTCAGGAACGCCGTCGTTGCGTGACGACTGAGCGCGGCTTCGAACGTGTCTCCATCGGTATCGCTGATGCCGCCCATCGAAAATCCGCCGGCGAGACCGACGATGTGATCCACCGACCCATATTCCTCGTGGACAGTCTCGGCGAAGGCTTCGACCGCTGGCTGATCCGTGAGATCGACCTGGTGATACGAGACTGCACCGGACTGGTCGCCATGTTCTTCGGCCTCGGTTCGGTCGGTTTCGGTGACGTAGGTACCGATGACGGTGGCCCCCTGGTTAACGAGTGCATCCGTGACGTATGGACCCATGTTGCCAGTGGCACCGGTGACGAGCACCGTCGCGTTTTGCAGTTCCATTACAGTACCTAGTTTGGTTCCAAACCCATATATAGATCAGGCAACAACAATGTGACCAGGTTATGGCGACCCAACCACCTTCGGCTGACACTGAGAAAGAGTCCGATGTCGAACAGCAGAATGCGGATGTCTGTACCGTCGTTGGAGCAGTCGAGGAAGTGGGCTCGAAATGGAAACTCGTCATCCTGAATGACCTCCGGGATGGCGAAAAGCGGTTTAACGAACTCAAGCGGTCAACCGGGGCGAGTTCGTACACGCTTTCGCGCGTCCTCGATGGATTAGAGGAGAACGGGTTTATTGACAACCGCAAGGAGTTGGAATCGCCAGTCGCAAGCTACTACATATTGACCGAGAAGGGAAGCGCACTCTGTCCCGTGTTTGATGCACTCGACGAGTGGGGAGCAGACTGGCTCGAATCGACCGGCGAGTGATCTGAAATCACCGAGTTGCTGCATATACTCTCTGTATCTTGCACGGCGATTTCAACAGGGGCATTTCGTGATGTAGGAACGTGCGAAGACTTCCGGTGCTTCCTATAGCAGGCCAGTACAGCGGATGTGGTCACTGTCTCACCTTCGGTGAAAAGCGTCTCGGTGACTCTCGATCAATCAGGGGACGGTGAAGCACTATCGGCGAGAATCGATGCGTAGCCCTCAATATATACGCTTTCGTAAGCGGAAGTAGTGATTCAAGGCTTCAGTGGAGTACTGTTCGTGGACCCATTTGCCGTGATGAACACGATCGGACTGGTCGCGTTCGCACTCGTCGGGTCGGCGAAAGCGATCCGCGAGGAGTTCGATTTATTCGGGATTGCTGTCGTCGGCCTCGCGATGGCGTTTGCCGGCGGGGTGACGCGAGATCTCCTCGTGAATCGTGTTCCGTTGGCACTCCAGTCGCCGATCGAGATCAGCCTCGGACTGCTAGGTGTGAGCTTGGCGGTCGGACTGAGCGTCGTGCTCGATTCCCCGGACGACCATCCGATTTCGCTTCTCTCCGATGCCGTTGGGCTCGCTGCGTTCGCGACGACTGGCGCTATCGTCGCAACGGACACTGGCGTTTCCGCGTTCGGTGTCGTCGCTGTCGCGACGATCAACGCGGCCGGTGGCGGCGCATTCGCGGATATTCTTCTGGACCGGTCCCCGTTTATCCTCTTTGATGACTTTTACGCGAGTTGTGCCGTGCTGGGCGGGAGCGCATACTGGCTCGTGGTCACTGCCGGCGGGGCTGGCAGTACCGCTGCGGGAGTGTGTGCAGCGGTGACCGTCGGGATACGACTGGCGGCAATCAACTACGGCTGGGGACTCCCTACAGCACAGATACTGGGACTGACGCGTCAAGAAGGCGATGACAACCCATAGTGCGATTCAATGGCACAAGCCCTGCTGGGCCGGTGTTGCCATAGATGCTGATTCATACTCATAGGGTCGTGCATAAGTAATTGCCACACTATGGGCAGAGATAGTTCCAGATATTCGGCTCTTCGACTGTTGGCAGACCTCGTTGTATCTGGTGTTTCAGCGTCGATAGGTCGGGGACAAGCCGGTGTTTGAACCATTCTTGGAGACGATCCCAGCACCCCTCCACAGGGTTGAGTTCCGGTAGTTTCGGCGGGAAGTACCAGACCTCAAGATCCTCTCCGCGCACGCACGCGACCGAACTGTCGGAGACAGTTTCGGTCGCTCGCTCGCCACTCACATACTCCCAGAGATCTCGTGTGTAGAAGTAGCTGGCTCGATCCAGAAACACTACCAGCTCCTCGCCAAACTCCTCCTGAAGTGCTTTGAGTAACCAGAGTCCGTGCTGTGTCTTCAGGGAATCTTCCGTCCAGCAGTAGAAGCTCTCGCCGTCGTCGGTGACAGCGCCGAGCGCTGTCACCTTGTCCCAAGAGTTCGTCATCTCGATCGACGGATCTGATCCGATCGGATACCACCCAAGCCGCTGAACGGTACCAACACGCTTGGTGAACTGGTCGACCACGACAACGGTCTTCTCGCTCAGCTCGGGCCGTTTTTTTGAACTGTTCGCTGGAACTCTCGCTTCTGCTCTAGGTCGGCTTCGTGATGGCGCGGCCGTGCTGTCCGATAGGACAGCCCGGCCTTGCAGAGGAGCTTACGCGCATGACCGCCGCTGTACTCAACGCCGTATGCCTCTTTGACGTGGTGGAGCAGCAGCTTCGTTGACCACGCCTGCTGCTCGTACCCGAGCTCGGTCGGTGAGTTTTGGAGGTGTTCGAACAGTTGCTCGCGTTGTTCGTTTTCGAGTTTCGAGGGACGGCCTGGACGCTGTTCATCGTAGGGTGCCTGCTCGATCGGTTCTTCGGCGAACCGATCGAGCCAGTTGCGGATGGTTTTCTCGACAACACCGTGGCGTTCAGCAAGTCGCGGTAGCGTATCTCCCTGCTTTCGGCCGATCGCCGCGAGAACGCGTTCTCGCGGCTTCTCTCCGTCTGTTTGCTCTCGAACTCTGTGGAGTTCTTCCAACGTGATATCGTCCAGGCGGCCCATTACGCCACATTCGCCTAACCCGGTAAGTATCTTCGCACACCCCTATCAGGGATGACGTGCATGTCCTTGGGTCCGACACCGAGAATGTACGGTTCGCTCCAGTCACGGAGCTGTTTGCGAAAGGACCGGAGTTCACCATAACCGGAGTCGGCCCCCACGCAGGCGTGGGGGACCGACGCCTCTCGTGCACGGGCGAGAAGCTCGAGTGCGATCTGTGGTTTCGTCCGGAATGAGAGGTCACGAGGAACGCCGCAGTCGTGGCGGCGTTCCGCGAATTCATCACTTGTCGCCCAGTTTTGTGGGAGGTAGAGTTCACAGCCAAGTGGCCAGGTGAGTTGATCGGCGTTGTAGTGGTCACCTGGGACGGCAAGAACGCAATCGACGCCAACCTGGCAAGAGGAAATTTTGCCAATCGAGCCAGCGTACTGTGATTTGACGCCGACACTGTCGTAACCGTCTTTGAGGATATCGACATCGTCGACGATCAGCATCGCCTCGGGCGATGCGATCGTCTCAGGGATGTGCTCGTTGAGATGATCTTGGACAGCGTTGTGTTCACAAGGACTCTCACTGATGAATCGGCGGACTCGATGCTCATTGATGTCGAGACGTTTGCCGATGCCACGGAGTGTCTTGTGACTGCCCGGACGAATCAACCCCTCAACGTAAGCGGGCGCGATACGCCAGGTGTTTGCTGCCCGTGGCCAAGAAAGCCCACCGGGACGCGTCGTGAACGCGTCCCTGAGGGGCGCAAGAAACCGACGGATATCGATCTTCGGCGTGTGATTCCTGTAGGGAATAGCACTCATAACTCATCTAGGTTAGATAAGGAGATAGCATCACCGTTTAACCGCAGAAGTACAGACAAGAGCGTCCGTGGTTTAGCAGAGAGGCGTTTCGAGGTCGTTTTCGCGTGTTACGGAGGAGGTCTCTCCGCAGCGTCTGTACCGTTTCAGCGGTAGTAGGTTCCCACGCTGGCTTCATGGTGAAGTGTGTCCAATCGGTGACGTCTCTCCCAACTCATCAATCAAAATCGACAGACTGCACCGCCTTCCAAAGAAATCGTGCTACTCGTTCCGATTAAACCGCGGAAGTAGGATTAGCCTAGAACGGATGTTCAATGTCCGTCTCACGCTTGTGATCACCGACACGCAGCCACTCGGTATTGGGAAGTGCATCGTCGCTCCAGTAGAGTTTCGGATGGGATGCGAGCACTCGGAGGCCGCTCCGGACCAGTAGCGTGATGAACAGGAAATTAAAGAAGTGTGTCACTCGGAGCCACCATGGGTAGTCGAGGGGCATATCGGCGTGCATAATCGTATCAGTAAAAAAGCACCGGCGAACGTGTTCTTCTGTGATTTCGCGGGAACAGTGTCAAGAGGTTCACAAACGAAATGATTCTGCATGCCAAATCCGAGTCTGACTGAACTCGACCTCGCCATGCTGGCAGAACTCTATCGGAACCCGACGGGTGCGACCACACTCGCTCAAAGCGTCGATATTCCACCGAATCAGGCCTCCAAGCGCCTCATATTCATGGTGGACAACGGACTCGTTCGCGAAACTGACGGCGCGTATAAACTCACTGCCAGCGGTTCGCGTGTACTCCGGACACCGGGGGATGAGAGCGCGGATGATTCCATCGACGCTCCACGATCAGTGCTCTGGTCGTTGCAATCGCGCGGCCTCCGTGCGGACCGGCTCGACGCTGTTCTCGCCACGTTCGCGTTTCTCCGGTACTGGGGAAAAGCTACCGCGGCGGAACTCAAGGACGGCGTATTCAGCGAGGTTCCTCTCGAATACAAAACGACCGAACGATGGTGGAGGGAATTCGTCCGCGATCATCTTGCTGTCGTGCCGACCATCGAGCCCCCTCCAACTGAGAGTGGTTTTTGGCGCTTCACCGGCACTCCCGGTATTGCTGACTTGAACGAGAATGGCTGGAGAGTAGTGTTCGGACGAGGAGCCGACACGCCGGGGCGGTACGCGAGTGCAACCGAGGCCATGGTGGATATGGGATTAACGGACGAGGATCGTCTCGCCGTCGCGGCGGCCCTTACGACTCTTCAACGCGAGAGGGAGGCCGACGTGGAATCGCTCCGGACAGTTGTGACGACAGTTCGAAATAGCGACGAGAATATCGACGAAAGTATCAATGACACAGCACTTAAAATTCTCGGTCGCCTGCCGGGTGTCGTTCGCTCAGGAAACTATTTACGGTACACGCTAACGCCCGATGGATACGAGTCGTGGGAGTAAGCCACTTGAATCATAGCTCCCAATTACTGTAGCAAATAGCACGGTTCGTCGTCCGGACAAAGTGACTCAAGAGTAGTTGAAGCAGCTACATATTTTTATGACAGACAGAGGAATAGGATATGCCTGCAACCAATCCTTCGACTCAAAGCTCGGAATCGTGAATGAGACAACAACTGAACCATATTGAGTGGGATGCCGTTGCGGGAATCCTTGCTGCCGTTCTCGACTTGCTCTCACTTTCTGCATATCATCGAAAAGAGCGTCCTTCTCAGGATTACGGTCGCTCTCATCGCACTCTCATAGTGGTCGTCGAAAGTACTTACCGCATGAGACAATCCCCGATGGCCAAGACAGACGGTAATTATCTACGCATCACCCTATCAGTACCTCGCAAAGCTCTTCGGCTGACTGTTTCTGAGATGTGAATCTAACAGAACAGCTGACCATGAGAAGTTGCTAGAAATACATGTTGAGATGCGCGAACGCATCACGCCGAGAAGTACCTGTTCTCTTCTCATGCCACTAGCTCAACGAGCGTGTCTAGCTGGGGTGGTCACCACCATATCCTGACCTCAAATGCAACCTGTCAATATACTTTCGGGATAGCCTTATCACGTATTAGGATGAATTTCTGGCCGCATGTACGAGCGAATTTTGCTCGCCACTGATGGAACTGCTGCTTCGAAAAACGCGGAATCCCATGCAATCGACCTTGCAAACACCCATTCCGCTGTCCTCCACGTCCTCTTTGTCATCGACGAGAACATCTATTCTGCATATAGCGGGGATGAGTATGTAGACGAAGCAGAGGGACCGGAACATGGTCTCCAGGAACTCGGCGAGGAAACAATAGCACACGTGCGCTCTGCCGCAGAAGATGTCGATATCGATGTTGTCACCGATGTAGAACGTGGCGATCCGGTTGAGACGATTCTCAACTATGGTGACCGTGAGAACGTCGATATGGTTGTACTGGGCACGAAGCATCGGCCAGCGGAATACCGTGCCTTGCTCGGAAGCGTGACCAATCGTGTGCTCAGACTGACTACTCGGCCGACCGTGGTCATAAAAACAGAGGTCAACGAATAATTGCGGCCATATGACCTTGTTTGGTAATCGGCCTCAATGCGTATCGTCTCCCATCTTGCCAATAATGTGGATAGAACGAGACAGAAATGCATAATGTTCGCTATATCTATTCTTCGGACGTTACAGAAGAATTCAGACCACTGTGGTCAATTTTGTGCAAATCTATTAGTCACCATTCACCAGAATTTAATATCATTCTTTATGCTTTCGCGTTTCATTTCCTGGATTTCTTCAGTGATTGGGATATCTCGTGGACAGACGGTCGTACACGAGAACTGAGTCTGACAACCCCACACACCATGCGCTTGTTCAAGAATCTCAAGGCGGTGTTCCCGTAACTCTTCTCCCTCGCGCTCGTCCATATAGAATCGATATCCGTTCACGATTGCAGCGGGACCGAGGTACTGGTCATCACCCTGTACGATGTTGCACGACGATGTACAGCAGCCACATTGGATACAGTGACTGGCCTTTTTGATCTTCTCGCGGTTCTCGCGTGATTGTTGTTGCTCTTCGAGTTCACCCTCGGGAAGGTCATTGGTCTGAAAGTACGGCTCGACCGATTCCATCTGTTCGTAGAAGTCCTCCATATCCACGACGAGGTCCTTGATAACCGGCATATGAGCCAGCGGTTCGACACGGATCGGCTCGTCGAGATCCGTGATCTGTGTCTGACAGCCCAATCGCTGGCGACCATTGATGAAAAAGCCATCACTCCCGCAGATCGCCATACGGCAGGAGTGACGAAACGTGAGCGCGGAGTCGAAGTTGTCACGGGCATAGATAAGCGCATCAAGAACGCTCATACTTTGTTCTTGAGGGACCTGAAAATCGTCGAATCGTGGCTCTTGTTTCTCCTCGACGTCCGGGTCGTATCGGAATACCTTGAGATGGACTCGATCTTCAGTCGATTTTGGCCCCGACTGCTCATCCTCAGCAGTGCGTGCTCGTGCCTGCTTCGCTTCGAGCCGACGCTGCTGTGGCGACCGCTCGCTCTCCGAGTCGGAGTCCGTCTCCGGAGTGGCTTGTTGGGAACTCATGCGTATCGGTGATGGATTCGGGGTTGATTTCGCCTTCGCTGCAATGGGGAACCGCGATCCACATACGGAGCGACACGACGAACAGGCAAATAGTTGACCCTGAACAGGGGCGTGGAGGTTATCACCGTGGCCGGAGAAGTCGGAAGGTGAAGACAAATGGCACCTGAGAAATTCGCGGAGATCGAGGGTATCGAAATGGACCGCGAAATGGTCGATGCATTCCTCCGTGAGCAAGGGCGGGGCATACTGTCGCTCACTGACGGCCGAGAGGGCTACGGTGTCCCGGTTTCGTTTGGCTACGATAGTGAGGATAGTCTCTACTTCGTGTTCCTCCGCGTCGGTGAGCAGAGCAAAAAGTCACGGTTCGCTGAACAGACTGAGCGCGCGAGCCTCACCGTCTACGACGTAACCTCGAAGCACGTCTGGACGAGTGTTATTGCCTCTGGTCCGCTTCACCAGATCTCCGACGATGAGTGGAGCGAACTCGAAGCGGCGGTCGAGGACAACGCGTGGTATCCGAGCCTGTTCTCTGAAGCCGAACCCATGCAGGACATTCAGGGCTGGGAACTCCGCATCGAGGAGGTCACCGGCCAGCAGAGCGAGGGATAGCCTCGCCAGCATCATCCATTGAGTACGCCACCCCGAGACGGCCACGACATCGGGTTACGGTACGGTTAGAGTTGGGCAAATGAATCATCAGGATATCCAGCTCGCCGCCGGGCCTGCCTCCGTTCATGATCAGTCAGCCGGTATTTCGCCAGTTCGTCTTCGACCGGCCCCAATTTCGCCCGCCGCTTCTGATGTGCATCGAGGAAGTCCGTGATCTGTTCTGCCGCGATTTCTTTCAGTTTGCCACTCAATAGCGACCCGTCGCGGTACTCGCGGGCAAGTCGTTCCATCCGCTCGTCGCTCTCCTCGAAGAAGTAATACAGAAACTGATATGAGATGTCGATCTCAGGATTCCCACCGAATTTCCGATGAGCGTCGATGCTCGATTGGCCACCGGAATACGCATGGGTGCGAATTTTCTCGAAGACCGTCTCACGGTTGTCGGTGAGGAGAATGCTGGGTGCATTGTCCGAGGAGCTCATCTTTCCCGGGCCGAGTAGACTCGGCAGGAACTTCGAGAGCAGGGCCCCCGGCTTGTCTACAGGATATCGTTGTTTAGCTGCGATGTCCCGGCAGACGCGAACGTGTGGGTCTTGGTCGACTGCAATCGGCACGAGCGTTGGATGACGACCCGCAACCAGTTGGGGAAGGAGGAGGTGTGCGGCTTGAACAGCGGGATAGAACGAGAGTCCGATGTTCTCAGGCTCACCATATGTCGCATCGACGGTCGATTGCGTGATTTCTTTCGCAAACGCGGCAGCGAGCGGGTATATCACATCTGCATCCGCCGTATCGACGATAATGCGCGTCCGTTTGGGGTCGAAGCCGATAGCGAGCAGATCCCGAAGGTTTTCGCGGGTGTGATCGCTGATTTCCGCGATGGAGCTGTCTTTGAGGAAATACTTCTCGTCGTCGGAGAACGGGATATAGACGAGTGTGTTAGTCTGGTCTTGGAGGTGTTTGGCGAAGTAAAACGGAAAGACGTGGCCGATGTGCATCGGTCCGGAGGGTCCGCGCCCAGTCACGATAGAATGAGGCTCGCCTGCATTGGCGGCAGCGAGAAACGGACTCATATCGCGTTCGGCGTAGAAGATCTTGCGCCGCACGAGCGGGTGAACTGGGTCTGGGAAGCTCGCAATCTGTTCGTCGGTGAGTCTATCTGCTCCAAACTGGTCAAGGAGCGTCTCGTAGTCGATATCACCTCTCACAGCATAGGGGGTGACGGTCGGTTCTTCATCGTCTGGTGCTGGCATACGTATTCTTGGGTGAGCGATCATTTCTGAGGCGGTACAACCAAGAAAGTATGGAAGCACCGTGGCCGATTGATTGGTATAGATCCACGCAACCCGGACCATGATACTGTCCACTTCCTAAGAAGTTGTTACGGACACCACCAGTGATTAGTCGCGTGGGAAGTGGATTCCATGCTTGAATGATGTCGTTTGAGGGATTTATGCATTCTGCTGCTTACGTCGGATTCGGGCGAGAGCGAACACTATCACCCTCCGCAAAGAGATGTCTGATCGAAGCAATGGTGAAGGTAATCGCGCTCGCAATGATAAGCGTATCACCAGGGAGCCGTGCCCACGACAGTTTCTGGACAAGCGGCCGGTCGTAAAACTCCACATCTCGTGCAGCAGCGAACCCTTCCTCATAGACGGTTTTCAACTGAAGAAATCCTACTGGGAGGAGTGAGGCAAAGACCATGATCGCAAGTCCAGCATTCGCTAACCAGAACGACCGGCGGAACCACGTCGGGTTCCAGACTGCTTCGGGTGTCACGACACGGAGGATATAGACGCCCAAGCCGAGTGCGAGGAGTCCGAATGCCCCAAACGTCGCTGCATGGGAGTGTGCCAGCGTCAGAAAGGTACCATGCTCATAGTAGTTGAGCACCGGGAGATTGAGGAAAAACCCGAGTACGCCTGCACCCACGAAGTTCCACACAGTGGCTCCAACGATGAACAGAAACGGTACCGAATAGGGGAACTCTCTCCCCTGTGCCGCGAACGAGCGATACTCCCCAAGCGCCCGGTAGAGGACGAAGACTATCGGTATGAATTCGAGCGTCGAAAACGTCGTTCCAATGGGCACCCAAAGGTCGGGCAAGCCGATCCACCAGTAGTGGTGAGACACGCCAATAACTCCCGCGCCCATGATCGCAAATACCTCGAAGCGAATCGCCCTCTCAGCGTCTACTTCTTCAAGGAGATTCATCGAAACCAGTGCAAGCGAGACGACCGCGACCATGAAGAACTCAAACGCTCCTTCAACCCACATATGGACAACCCACCACCGCCAAAACTCCGTGACAGCAATGTTCGTTTCCGGGCGATAGAGCATACTTGCACCGAACAATAGCGCAATGGAGCCACCCGCATACACGAGGAGGTGGCCGATCCCGGATCGAGATTCACGCTGAAGCAACGGGGCCACTCCGCGAACGACCAACCCCGTCCAGCCGACGAACCCCACCAGTAACAACAGTTTCCAGAGTCGTCCCACTTCGAGATATTCCAGCCCCTCGTTCCCAATCCACCACCACAGGTCACTCTCGGATAGCGGGTCGAAGACGCCCTGAATCCCGAGCCAGACGCCGACGAACGCACCGACAGTGGCGACAACGATCGCCCCCAGTAGTGCGGTAATCCCCTGTGCTTGGAATCGTGGCTCGTGATCGGTCAGCAGTCCGGGTAAAAAGAGGCCGCCCGCGAGCCAGAGCGTCGTGATCCAGAGTATTGCAAGGTTGAGGTGCCACGTTCGCGCCGCCGTGAACGGTACTAGGGAGACGATATCAACGTCTATCGCCTCGAAGATACCGAAAAAGCCCGTTCTCTCTACGTGATAGTGTGCGAGGAGTGCCCCCAACAGCGTTTGCACGGAGAACAGAATCCCGGCAACGGGAATATATCGGGCCGTGGCCCGCTGAGAAGGCGTGATCGACAGGTCATCAGGCCTCGGGACGTCGATTTTCTCGGTGGCAGGTTCAGCGAGGTCGAGTGTCTGGTGCGCCCATACGGCAATACCACCACCCGCGACGAGCAGGATAACGCTCACCGAACTCCAGAGCAATGACTGTGACGTCGGTCGATTTCCAGCCGCGGGCACGTATGGCCAGTCGTTGGTGTACGAATGGTTCGCTCCGGGTCGATCCGCGTGGGCGATCCACGCCGTCCAGAGCGCGAAATCCGCAATCCGTCGTGCCTGTGTCTTGGTATCGACAAATCTCGATGGAATCCCGCGGGCGGCATCGCCTTCGTAGTATCGGTCTACGTACTGTTGACGGATGTGACGGTGGGCATCGACCTCCGCGGGCGAGTATTGAGCAGTCGGACCGCTGGCTTCGTCGAGTTCGGTTTCGACGCGCGCTCGTACTGAAATCTGTCCGTCGTCATCGAGATTTTCAAACGACGAAGCGCCCCGTTCGCGAGCGTAGTAGTGGCGCATCCACGTCGCTTTCAACTCTAGTGCATCTGCTGTGAGATCGGTCCCGAAGTACGCGCCGTTTCCGAGGATCGACCCCTGATTCATCAACCCGGTTGCCTGAAACGCTTTCTTGCCTGCTCGGATCTGTTCGCCAGTGACAAGCGGTTCTCCGTCGGAATCTTCGATTTGCTCGGGGATCGGAGGTGCATTCCGACGAGAGACCCACGCTCCGAGACCCATTGCAACGAGGTTTGCAATGAACAGCGCACCAAGTGCCCTCGAACCGGAGTTTTGGTCAGTATTGTCTGACTCGTAATGGTCCAGTGTTCTCTCGATAGCGGTAGATACTATCGAACCAACTCTCCGGAATTCGTCACTGTCCGGTTCGTACTGGTTAAGCGCCGTTTTGAGAGCATTGAGAAATAGTGAGGCCGTTCCACGAGAGTCATCGTTGTTTGCTTCATACTGAGCGAAAATCGGCATGAGAACTGCGAGCGTCGGTCCGAGAGGATGGTGAGAGAGACCATTATCGGACCCTTCTCGATTCCGGATTCGATCAAGCGTGCGTTCACCAAGATAGGCGTCATTCAATCCGTACCGGTCCAGTACCGCTTCGAGGTAGTGTTCTCCAGTCGCATCGATATCTACATCAGGGTGTTCGGATACTATGTCGAGAATCAGTTCGAGCAGGTGGTCTTCGTTCGGATCGTATCGGCCGAGAACTTCCGCAAGAGCGCTATACAGCTTCGATTGGGATGATTCAGGACGGTTCTGCTCGACAGCCACCTCACACTGGTTGAGGAGTTCTTCGAGCATCCGTTCGTTTACGTCATCAAGCCGAAGGTCGTACTCGTCGAGTTTTCGCTCGATAGCGTGCTTGCTTTCTGAGCACGCCCGAGTGGCTAGTCTCTCGACGGTTGTTTTTCCACTGGCAACG
Source organism: Halococcus salifodinae DSM 8989 (assembly GCF_000336935.1). Lineage (NCBI taxonomy): Archaea > Methanobacteriati > Methanobacteriota > Halobacteria > Halobacteriales > Halococcaceae > Halococcus > Halococcus salifodinae. Next base: position 24,081 of record NZ_AOME01000022.1, read on the forward strand.
AGTTCGGTGATACGAGCATCTATGCGATTGTTCCGGCCAGTACAGCTCCGATTTGAGGGAGTGTTTCTGTCTTTGCTGGAGAGAAACGATGGGATAGGCATCGATGCACCCGTTTCGGAGGGATTTTGTATAACAGTATCGGAATGTCAATTGATAATCGTTTTGTGGATATATGTCAGAACCCATCCAGTACTTACATGTGCCTGTGGCTAGAACTATTTGTATGACGCTTTACCAACAGCTTGCTGATCTTTCTTTGAATATCGAAGAATACGATTTCCGTATTGAACAGAGCGATACATCAAGTGGATTCACACGGGCAACCACTGTCGTTACCCTCCGTGGCGATGGCGAAACTGGATACGGTGAGGATGTCGCCACTGATACCGATGTCCACCACGCACTTGTTGGAAATAATCCTGACTTCCCTCTCATAGATGAATTCACTCACCGCGAGTTTTCTACGGTAATCGATTCTATAGATCTCCACCACGGGCACAACCCTCCTCACGAAATCTTCCGCAACTATCGTCGCTGGGCCTTTGAGAGCGCTGCTCTCGATCTCGCCCTGAAACAGGCTGATACAAATCTCGCAGCCGTTCTTGACTACGAGTATAATCCGATTCGATTCGTTGTGAGTACTCGTCTCGGCGAACCGTCGACGTTTGATCGTATCGAGACTCTCCTCCAGTACAACCCAGATCTAGAATTCAAGCTTGATCCAACGCCAGACTGGTCCGACCGTCTCATCAACCAGCTTACTGATAGTGGACGTGTTCAAATATTAGATCTGAAAGGTAATGCTCCAAGAACATCGCTCGCTCAGCCAGCAAATCCGGACCTCTACCAGCGAATCATCGATGCATTTCCGGATTCAATTCTTGAAGATCCAGTGTTCACTGATGAAACACGGCCACTCTTTGATGGTCACGAAGACCGTGTCTCGTGGGATGCTCAAATCACCGGGGTGGAAAGTGTTGAATCAGTCCCGTTCCAGCCTGAGTTTCTGAATATCAAGCCGCAGCGATTCGGCTCTGTCGAATCGCTTCTCGATACAATCGAATACTGTAAACAGAATAGTATTCGTCCATATGGTGGCGGTCAGTTCGAACTCGATGTCGGCCGCAAGTACCTCCACGAACTCGCCTCACTATTCTACCCCGAGGCACCGAATGACATTGCGCCGAGGATCTATAACAAATCCGAGATAACAGGTGATCTCCCAAGAAGCCCACTATCCCCACCGGCAGACTCTCCTGGACTGAGTTAGTATACCCATGATGGACATCGCTCATATCAAGAAGGAATAGATATTCAGCACTGTCGTGAATAGAAATCGAGCACTGCCTGTCCGATTTCGCCTCCATCAGAGGCGGGACATCGGCCACCGCGCGCTATGGCAGTCGGATTACTTCGCTGAAGTCGGTTCTGGCGGCGGTGCAGTCCGCTCGGTTCCCGACAAGTTGGGAAGGCTGAGGTCTGCCCGCCGAAGGAACTGGGCATTGACCGCGACGATCACCGTCGAGAGCGACATCAACACTGCTCCGACCGCGGGCGAGAGCAAAATACCGATTGGCGCAAGGACGCCTGCTGCCAGCGGCAAGGCCAAAACATTGTACCCAGCGGCCCAGACAATGTTTTCCTGCATTTTCCGATAGCTTTTCCGGCTGAGTGTGATCAGCCGAACGATGTCGACGGGGTTGTTCTGCACGAGGACGATATCGGCTGATTCAACCGCGACATCCGTGCCGCTGCCGATGGCGATACCCACATCCGCACGGGCGAGGGCGGGTGCATCGTTGATACCATCACCAACCATCGCAACCAGCTTGCCTTCCGACTGAAGTTCGGCCATCTTCTCATCCTTCTTTCCCGGGAGAACTTCCGCGAAGTACGTATCGATACCCAACTCGTCGGCCACTGAACGGGCGACTGCCGTCGAATCGCCGGTCAGCATCGCCACCTCAACGCCAAGATTGTGGAGCGCGTCGACGGCGTGGCGGCTTTCCTCGCGGATGACGTCCGCAAGCGAGATCGCTGCAACAGCCTCGCCATCCCGGACGAGATAGACAACCGACCGGGCATTCGCACCTGCGTCCTCGGCGAACACGGCGAGATCGGACGGTGGGTCGATTTCCAGCTGTCTGAGCAGATTCGGGCCACCGACATGAACCGTCTCGCCATCGACGGTCGCCTGTACCCCGCGGCCCTTGAGTGCCTCAAAGTTGCTCACGGCCGGCAGCGATAGAGCTCGCTCTTCAGCGGCCTCACGGATCGCACGAGCAACCATATGTTCAGAGTCGCCTTCCACGGCAGCTGTAAGAGCGAGTGCTTCATCTTCGTCGGTTCCTGTGGTAGTTTCGACAGCGACGACACCCTGTTCTCCTTTTGTGAGCGTCCCTGTCTTATCGAAGACCACGACATCGAGTTCACGGGCTTGTTCCATGGCGATCCGATCACGAATGAGCATTCCGTTACGGGCCGCGAGCGAGGTATTGATGGCGACGACGAGCGGGATCGCCAACCCAAGCGCGTGTGGACAAGCGATCACGAGCACGGTTACAACGCGCTCGATCACCACCACGTCGAATGATTGGACGAGGGTCCACGCAACACCGGTCACGACGGCAGCAGCGAGTGCGACATAGAAAAGCCAGCCCGCCGCTCTATCCGCGAGCATCTGCGTGTTCGATTTGCTTGATTGAGCATCCTCGATCAAACGCATGATGCCTGCGAGCGCGGTATCGTCGCCGGTTGCACTTACTCGCACTCGGAGGCTGCCCTCGTCATTGATTGCCCCAGCGATGACCTCGTCACCGGGGCGTTTCTCGACTGGCATGGATTCACCGGTGATCATCGCCTCGTTGACTGCCGATTCTCCCTCTTCAATCACACCGTCAGCAGGGATGTTTGCACCGGGACGCACAAGAACGACATCGCCCTCTTGGAGGGCGGTGGCTGGCACCTCTTCAATGTCCCCATCACTAGTAACCCGCTCGGCAGTATCAGGCATCAATTTCGCCAGTTCGGTGAGTGCGCTCGAAGCTCGACGGACGCTCCGCATTTCGATCCAATGACCGAGCAGCATGATGTCAATGAGTGTCACCAATTCCCAAAAGAAGCTCATTCCTGGAAGAACAACGACTGTTGCGAGGCTATAGACGAATGCGACAGTAATCGCTAGTGAGATGAGAGTCATCATACCTGGCGCGCGAGTACGGACCTCGGGAACCGCCATCTGGAGGAACGGCACTCCGCCATAAATGAAGATAATTACTGCGAAGACAGGGCCGAGCCACTCGCTACCCACGAATGCCGGCATAGAGAACCCAAGTAGCTCTTGGAGGGTTTCGCTGTAGAGCAAGACTGGAATCGATAGCACGAGACTGACGAAAAACCGGCGACGAAACATCTGTTCGTGGCCAGCGTGCATCCCACCACTGTCGTGACCCTCGTGCATACTGTGTTCCCCGCTACGGCTTGTGTGAGAGGTGGAGCCGTTGTTTCCATCATGGGTGGCAGGCCCTGCGTAACGGCGGTGTTCGTCCATGCGTGGATGATCGCTCTGGTGTGCCTCCTGCGTGCTGTCCTCCGGAGACGATCTATCAGCAGATGTCATACGAATTGTTTCGGATGGTGAAGTGTTGTACGTTGCGCCCACTCAATCGTAGCAACGGCGACGGAATAGACAGAGCCAGAACCACCGCAACCATGGTCATTCGACGCGCCCACTGGATGGGTTCCATTGACTACACTGATCTTACATGATCATCACTCAATCGGCAGGTAAAACTTCCTCAACCAGAGTTTTACCGACGGTGCCCGTAGGCAATGGTATGCCGTCAGATTCGCAGGATCATCCACCGTCGGATTCGCCAGAATGGGATAATCCCGACTTCTGCCCGTTCTGTGGCGCAGCATTACGAGACGGAGGCGCTGGTTTCATGGAGCATATCGAAACGGCCCCTACCTGTCGAGAGCGATTCGAAATCTGGCGAGGAAACGTTAGTGACGATATCGGCAGTGAATGGAGCGGCTAAAGGAGGATATAGCGAGAGCAGGACGGGGCGATTAACGAATGACGGTAACGTCCACCGGCGAACGGCGGACGACTGACTTGGCGGTGTTGCCAAGCAGCACGTGCGGGAAATCGCTTCGGCCGTGATTGCCGATAACGAGGTGATCGATATCGTGGTCCGACACGTACTCGACAATTTTCCGCGCGGGTTGACCGAACACGATGTCACTCGACACCGTCCGGTCGTCCTCGACGGCCCGTTCACGTGCCTGCTCGTGAAGCTCTTCAGCGTCGTTTCTTGCGCCTTCGTACCACTCCTCGGAGTAGCCGGGCATTCCTGGGACACCTGTTGGAGACTGATATCCCGGCGAAATCGGATTGGTATCGAACGGGTTGATCACGGTGAGGACGGTAATCTCCGTATCGTGAAACCGAAGGGCGTATTCGAGTGCCCGCTCGGCCTGTGGCGATCCGTCCATCGGGACGAGGAAATGTTCGCCACTGAACGAGTGCTCGCTCATAGGAGCGGATAGCCGTCCCATGCTAAAGCGGTTTTCCTCCCCCAGCACAGCGAGCATTCGTTCGTTTCTGTCGAATATCAGAACCCGAGCGCGAAGACGAGATATGACCCAATGGCGGAAATCGTCGGTGTAAGGAGCCACAGCGTGACGATGCGACCGGTGGCCGCCCGGTCAAACAGGGTTTCGGATACCAGCGCTTCCGGGTTTTCCTCACCAATCTTCGGGACAGCTTCGTCGGCCCCGCTCTCGTCGCTCGCCACGGATTCGTCCGGCATCTCGCCGGTAGCGAGGTCGCCTACTGTCGGACCGGGAGCGGTCGTTTGACCGACGCTCGTTTCTTCAGTGTCAGCGGCACTCGTGGCGATGAGCGCGCCAGCCGAGAGGTCCGGGCCGCCCTCACCCTCGATGGCGGCCTCGGCGGCGTCGGCCAGCGTGACCGCACGTGACGCTCGCCCCCAGCCAAGCCCGATGATGCAAGAGGTCATGCTCACTGCGAGGCTCGCTGGAATTCCAAAGCCCGACAGTACAGTGATAATGGTCGCACCAACGAGTGAGACGAGTATCGCCGCCAGAATCGGCAGGTCAGTAATACCATCACCGACCGTATCGAGCGTGCGCCGAGCGATGGTGAACGCGCCGATCGCCATCGCCCCGACCGCCAGCAGAACTCCTTGCTCGACGGTGATCGCGTTACTTCCCACCAGCGGTGCGACCGCGTTCACGGTGTTCGACGCACCTGCGCTGAAGCCGTTGTAACACGCGACCACGAGCACCACCCCCGCGCCGAGAACGTCACGGGTGGTCGCGTTCTCGGAGAGAACCGGCCGGGGTAGGACACCCGACCGATCGAAGCGGACGAGCCCGTCCTCAATACGACCGAACGAGACTCGCGCGTCAAGGTAGGGATAGATGTATCGGCCCAAGATGACCCCGATCCAGAACGCGACGAGGGGCGCGACGATCCACGCTGAGACGATCCCGAACATTACTGTTTCGTTGAGCGAGTCGGTTGCCACGCCGAGACCCGCAATTGCGCCGACCGCGGTCATCGAGGTCGAAGCGGGAACGCCGAAAAGATTCGAGATGAGTAACGAGAAGCCCGTGAAGAAGAGGACGACGACGCTGGCGGCGAGCGTGAACTCATCGGCAGGAACGATCTCGCTGCCCATCGTCTCGACGACTTCCCGCCCAACGGTCCAGCCGCCAAGCAGTGCGAAGCCAGTAAACAGCACGGCAGCGGCGGTCTTGCCGGTGATACGGCTTCCGACAGCCGGTCCGAACGCGACGCCCGTCGAGGACCCGCCGATGTTGTAGCCGACGAATACTGCGACGGCCAACCCGATTACGAGTAATGCTGTGACCATTACGGCTACGCTCATCCCGATAAGTCGTCACTCATAAACTCGGATCCTGAGATCCACAACTGAGGCGTTAAGATAACCGTGCACCGGGTGCACAGCTATCTTAGAGAGATCAATCATGGGACGAGAGAAATTCGGCGTGGCTGTTGCGGAAGAACTTGTAGACGAACTTGAAGAACTGGTCGATGAATGTGCCGATCTCGGAGCGAGAGGCTCCGAGATCGTGGAAGCCATCCTCACTGCGCACTTTCGATCAGACGTTGATCACGTAGCACGTGTTCGAGAGCTCATTATACGCCGCCGTGAAGAAGATATCTAACTGATTGTGAGCCTCGTACACCGAGTGCACGGAGTTCTCTAATCGTTACCGGCACAAACTCCGAGTAGTCCAAGATGACAGTCCCAATGCGTAGGATTTCGGGCGGAACCGTACTGGTCGAGTCGGTGGTGAACGTCAGTTCCTATGCGTTGGTCTGAGTGATCAGTGGGCCATCGGGTTCGCCGATGGCCCACACAGCCACCACACGCGGCGAAGCGTTCGAACCGTTGCGCGATCAATCAGACGACTACGCCCGCAGATGCTGGGGATTCACGGATAGCGATCTTGAGCAAGAACCCGTGTCCTGGCGAGGGTTCCACCTCGCATCGTACTGGTTTGGTCACTCCGATCACACTGACGTGGAAACGTTTCTCGCATGGTTTCCGATCACGATCGGCGGAACGCCGATCGCTGATCCATACGCCTCCTGGCACACCAATACGATCGATTTCGGCGTCATCTCGCGGCTCCATCTCATCCGTCTCTATCACGGCTGGGAGCACGAAACGGCACTCTGTCAGTATCTCGACGCCGAGCCGTCGCTGCTCGACGCGCTCGGCGTCGAGTTCTGTCCCGATCAGTCGACGCTGTACACTGCGTGGCATGAGCGGTTCACTGAGGAATACCGCGAAGTGCTCTATTGAAAATGCGGTACGGGAGTACGATCATAGCGTCTTGGCGAGTTTCTTGATGTTGTTGAGCGCGAACAGGAGAACGATCTCACGAAACTGGCGATACCAGAACCGCGAACGCAGGGCGGAGTCCTGCGTTCGCTTGACCGTCGAATAGGAGGTTTCAGACATCCACCGCTGGGTGTAGCCCTTCGCTCGGATGAGAGCGTTATTCGCTGTAGCCATCGGTTTCGATCCTTGATGCTGAACGAGGTACTCAACGTCCAGTGCGGCGATTTCGTATTCGGTGTGCCAGTCCTGGAAGCCGTTGTCAGCAGCCACGGACCGCAGGTCGTCCGCGTTCCGGCGGACGATCCGCGGGCCAGCCTTCGTATCGTGTTCGCGCTCGATACAACAGTGGACGTCCAGCACCGCAAGCGACTCCGTATCGGTCAACGTCGTCGCTTTGATCGTCTTGACGCGTCGCCCACATCGCTGGAGGTAGTACTGAGAGGCTTGCTTCCGCTCGAAGAACGTACTGTCCAACGCGGCGTGTCCAGACTGCGGGTGTTGCTGCGCTGAGATGCGCAGCAACGCCCGCCAGACGTACATCGCGTACCGATCGAGTGAGTGGTAGAATGCGGTAGGGTCAGGCAACGCATCCGGATGAAGGCCGAGCCGGTCACATATCTCCGGCATGAGGCTCAANTAGCCCTCTTCCTTGCGAATACAGTGTGCGACGATGTGAGCCTCGCGGGCAAGCCCGCCCGAGTCGGGCTTGCCCGCTCGCTTCCCCAAGGCTTGTTTGGCTACACGCAGTGCTGTCTCAACGAGGTCGAGAAGCGCGACTCCCATGATCGACTTCTCGACCTCGTTTCCTCAAACTCATTACGGAGTAATCCCGTCACCGTCGTCCATTTTCAATAGAGCATATCAGTAGACGGTCGGAATGCTTTCGGTTGGTCGTGAAGAACCACGAAACATGGCCACAACCGTCGAGATTCCCGATACAGACGAGACGTGTGCATACTGTGGTTCGCGTATCTTCGACCACGATCCCATCTGTGTACGCGACTGCACCGCCGATTGTGGCTCACCTCTCTACTTCTGTAACTACGCGTGCCTATCGGCGTATATCACCGAGAACGAACTGACCTACGGCGACGCCTGCGAGTGGTCGCCCGAGTAACACTCGTTTCCTCCGGGTCGTCAACCCTCTCAGTCCTCGGGGCCGCTCAGTCGCGAGAGGCGCATCGCGTTACCTGTCACACCCAGACTCATTCCCATATCACCCACCACGACCGCGAGCGCAACACTCACGTATCCCAGCGGGACGCCGACAGCGAGTAACGCCTTCACACCGAGACTCCCCCAGATATTCTGCCGGATCACTCCATTTGCCGTGTGCGACAGTCTGTATAGGTATGGCAGTTTCCCGATGTCATCGCCCATCAGTGCGATATCCGCGGTTTCAAGCGCCGTATCCGTCCCTGCTGCGCCCATCGCAATGCCGATGTCAGCGGTGGCGAGTGCAGGTGCGTCATTGATTCCGTCGCCGACCATTGCGACATCTCCGTGCTCGGCCTGCAACTCCTCGATGGCATCCACCTTTTCGTCCGGCAGCAGTTCTGCACGGTACTCGTCGACACCGACCTGCTCGGCGATAGCCCGCGCTGTCCCCTCGTTGTCGCCAGTCAACATCACCACGTGGCCGACACCACGGTCATGGAGACGCTCGACTGCACGCTGCGAGGTCGAACGTACTTCATCAGCGATTGCGATCCCACCGACCAACTCGGCTTCCGTTCCAACGAGGACGACTGTTCGTCCGTCTTGTTGAAGCTCGGTGAATACGCTCCCGGTGAATTCTTCCTGCTCTGGCGAAGGGTTTCGAGAAACACCGTCTGAGACAGTCCCTCCGTCGGTCACACCACGAGTTTGTGAGAGATCGAAGCCGAGTTCCTCGAACAGCGCTGGCTTGCCTGCATAGTATGTCTCGCCGTCGATTTCGGCTCGAATGCCCTTTCCAGTCAAACTTTCGAAATCAGACGGGGAAGGGAGATCGGTCACGGTAGCCTCGTCCGTGCGAGTGAGAATCGCCTCAGCAATCGGATGTTCACTACGCTGTTCCAACCCTGCGCCATATCGAAGGACATCCGTCTCGCTGTGCTCTCCGAGCGGAACGATGTCGGTGACCGTCAGTTCGCCCTTGGTGAGAGTCCCGGTTTTGTCCATCGCGACGACGTCGACCTCACCCATCGTTTCGAGGTGGTTGCCGCCTTTGATCAGTACGCCGTTTTTCGCAGCGCTCGTGATTCCGGAAACGACCGAGACAGGTGTCGAGATAACGAACGCGCACGGACACGCGATGACGAGCAAGGTAAGCCCGCGGATGAACCACGTCTCCCACGGCAACCCAAGCGCGAGTGGCGGCACCGCTGCCGTGAGGATCGCCAGCACGACGACTGCGGGTGTGTAGTAGCCAGAGAATCGGTCGACGAACTGCTCCTGTTCGGTTTTCTTCTCCTGAGCGCCCTGCACCATCTCGATGATCTGCGAGAGCGTTGAATCACCCGCCGTCGAAGTGACTTCCACTTCGAGATAGCCTTCCTCATTGATGCTCCCGGCGTAGACTTCCTCGCCTAGGGACTTGTCGACGGGGACGCTCTCGCCGGTGATCGGGGATTCATCAACTGCGCTCTCACCTTCGACAACCGATCCATCGAGCGGAATCTTGTCACCGGGACGGACGATGACGGTCTCACCCACTTCTACGTCTTCAGCCGGCACGGTCACCTCATCGCCATCCCGACGGACCGTGGCCTCGTCCGGCGAGAGCTCCATCAATTCACGTAGCGAGTTCCGTGCCCTGTCCATCGCGTAATCTTCGAGGAGTTCTGCGATACTGAACAGGACGGCAAGCGTCGCGGCTTCGACGAAATAGCCGATGCCTGTGGCTGCGATGATCGCCGTTCCCATCAGAAGGTCGATGTCGAGACTCAGATTCCGCGCGGAGTAATACCCACCACGAACGACGGGATAGCCGCTGACAGCAATTGCGACGAGAAACAGCCCATCCGCAAGCGTCAGTGGGTAGCCGAGAAGGGACGCTACCTCCGGATTCTGTCCGGCAAGAACGAACTCAAAGAGAAGGCCGAGGACGACGAAGGCTGCGCCAATCCATGTTTTGATCGCGCGAGGACTCGTCCAGATCTCCGACGGCGGCGCAATGTCCATTTCACTACCTGATGTCCCATTAGAATCAGCTTCATCGCCAGTAACCTCGTAACCCGCTCCCTCGATAGCTGCAACCACGTCAGCTTCGGCAGTACGGTCTGGATCATAGGTTACCGTGGCTGTGCCGGTAGTCGGTTGGAGTGTCGTCTCAGTGATTCCGTTGACGCGCTGGAGACTCTTGTCGACTTTCTGTGCACAGGAGGGGCAGTCCATCTCTGGGACAGCAAGACGGACAGATAATTGCCGTCCCTGCCCCGAGTTGCTCGCCTGCCCCGCTGCGTCCAGACCTTCAGTCATCGTCGTAAGATAGGGTGGACAGCTCGATAAGCCTTAGTTGGAATATTCCAAATCCGGACTTCGCATCAAAGCGGCGGCGATGGTTCGTCTGGTAACTGCTCACGGGTAATGTACTGCTTCGCCAAGTGTTCTTCTGCTCGCCTGAGTCGGTAGGTGAGCGTCGACCGTGGTATATTGAGATGCTCAGCTAGCTCACCGACATCGATTTCTCTGGGAGATTCGTAGTAACCATGTTCAACAGCGGCTTGAACCGCTGCCTGCTGTTCGGGTGCCAATTCAGTGTTGCTGTTGGAGGTGCCGTTTGTGGATGGTGAGGCGACCGCCGTTCGAAGCATCTCCATCTGGGCGCAATCGCCGACTGTCGTTTCAAGCTCATCGAAGAATTCGCTCACATTGCCCTCGCCGGAATGGATGATGCGCCACGTGTAGTGGCGGCTCTCGTGGCGTGTATCGAACAGTAGCCCGTCACCGAGATGATCGCGGGCAATGTGAGGGATAGAGGCACAGAGAGGGGTACGCTCCCAGTACGAGTAGAGAACGAGCGTCTCAGTGGTATGGTCAAGAACCTGTGTGGTCTGAGTCGCGTTACAGTCCTCGGTCGCGAGACAGTCCGCGTAATAGTCGCTGTTGAGAAAGGCGTCTTCGATGGCAGCGAGAGCATCGGGCGTCCCCGTAGCATGGTCAACGCGCCAGAGTCGGTCATCAGTAGCGTGCAGGGAGAGCGAGCGAACCGAAGCATCTGGATGGTTAGCGAGAGTATCAGCCACCCGATTGCACCCGGGTTCGTATTCGAGGGCAAAGACGAGTTCGCGCATAGGTTGCAATAGGTACTACAGTGCCATAACAGGTGGTTTCAGCCTGTTAGATTCGGCTGGTCGGGTCAGATCACATCGTCGGGGTCGTGCGTTTCCTGCATCCGCTGTGCCTCGGCGGCGTACCGCTCTTGGAGGTCGGGATCATCGACAGTGCCGAGATTATCCGATTCAGCATCGGCGGCCGCGGTGGTGTCGCGCACGTCGGTGAAGGAGGTGAGTGCCCGCTCCTTCCGGTAGTATTGTTCACCGTTAGTGGTCGCGTAAGTGAGGATGATCAAATTCTGCTCGTCGTCAGAGTAGGTGCGTTCAACCAGCCAGACACGCACATCGTCGTCCAGTTGATCCGGCATATTCGTCTGGTTATCGCTCCTAGGAGTTAAGTGGCAGAAATCACGTAATGGATTCCTCGCACCGGCAGTGTAGAAAACAGCAGTTTTCCATAGCGATGCGAAAACCACCGTTCTTGATATGCTGAATCGCGGTACGATTAGGACGTCCGAGCACGCCATGCAAATCGTCGCCTACGTCCGCGTTTCGACTGTCGGTTCTGTATCGGGATCATCAATCCTCACCAATGAGCGTTGGAAGCTTTTCCTCAAACAATCGATTTCCGGCTTCCCAGAGGATCTCTGTCGGGACGGTCTTGGAGAACTGCACACGCACGTGATCGTGCTCGCCCGTCGTTGAATTCTCGTACTGGAAATGAACCGGCCCGAGATCAGGGTGGTCATCATCGCGGTGCCATCCGCAGTTGAAGCCCGTATTCGGGTCGTAATAATGAATCTGATAATAGACTGCATCACCGTGGAAGCGCCACTCGACTCGGAGTTCTGGAGCCTCGGGTCCAGTCGGCGGATGTACTCGATCTGGATCAATGGTCGCCCGTAGCCACGCTTTGATGATGCTATCGGGTTCATACTGGACGGCCGTAATCTCCGGCTGACGGTCGAGTACTCCCCTCAATCCACGGTAAACACTCGGATCGGTTGTGCCTGGAAGACCCATCAAACGGATCTCAGGCGGTGATGGTTTCGCGTTCGGTCGCCCAGTCGTACTCGCGGAGGGCCGTTTGCACGAGTGGGAGGCGGGTTTCGAGTTGCTCCCACTCGCTGGCAGCCTCACGGCGGGATTCCCTCTCCTGCTCGTCATCGAGAGTGGCGAGACTCGACCGGAGTTCGCCCGGTTGGTCAACGTCGTAGGTTGCCTTCCAGTCGGTGATGCGGTCGCGCATCGATTCGAGCGCGGTAGTGAGTTCCTCCCGGGTGTGCTCGCGCTGAAGGGTGGCCACTTCGCGGTAGGATGCCATGAGTTGATCGAGAGCGTAGAGCGTCTGTTCGCCTTGCTCGACTCGCAGAAGTACGTTGTCCTCGACGAGTTGGTTGAGGTATTTCTGGGCGGTCTTAACTGAGACCTCCGTCTCTTCGGCGATCCACGAGGCGGTACGAGGCTCCCGAAGCGTCCAAGCAGCCGCTCGGACGCGTTCGCCGCGGGTTCGCGATGAACGGGTGCTGCGGTCGGCGCGTTCGGAACTCTCGGAAGGAGCAGTCGGTTGCTCCTGCTCATCCGAATGCTGAGCTGTTCCAGAATCGGACTTTTCAGACATATCCTGTCTACAACCTGCTGGAACATATATCCAGCGGTTTGTGTATATATTCTCATCCGCCGCGAAAAATCTATATCGCCATGCAGTTTACAGCACCGGATATACACTTCTGTAGACCTGAAGTGGCTGTAATCGGCGGAATTAGCGATTTTGCTGTTTACTCGTGCTTAGTCCAATAAGGACGAGTACTTTTACAAGCAACCCCGCCCTCTGCCACAGCACACCAGATGCGACAACCCAGAACCCGGGTTACTCGCCCCGAGAACGACGATCGATCGAACGAACGCCACGGAGGTTCGTAGCGTGGTCCGGATCGACGCCGTCATTGAGGACTTCCTAACGGACAAGGGCAAGGGCCAGCGCGGCGAGAGCGGGAACTACCGCCAAGACGCTAGTCGAGAGCTCGGTCGGTTTGTCGACTTCCTCGCTGATCACGAGGACGTCGTGACGACATTCGATGGACTGGAGTCGGGCCACCTCCGCGAGTACGCGCGCCACCTCGCCCGCCAGGGCTGGACCGCGGGCACAGTCCGCACCTACTACGCGTACATCTCGGCGTTCTGTAGCTGGGGAGTTCGCGAAGGTCATCTCCCTGAGAACGTCGCCCAGCGCCGCAACGCGACCGAGCCGATTCCCGACGACGGCGGTCACAAGAGCGGCGACCAGCAAGCGTGGTCTGCCGAGGATCGCCAACAGCTCACCAGCTTCGTCGACGAGCAGACCCACACTGCAATCGATGAGATCGGTGAGGCTCGAGAGGCAGCAATCAAGGCCTGCCGCGACCGCGCGCTGGTGTACCTTTTGTCGTATTCCGGCGTGCGGGGTGCGGAGGTTCTTCGCGATCGGGGTGATGAGAGACGTCAGGGGCTCTACTGGGAGGATGTCGACCTCGAAGACCGCTATGCGACCGTGTTCGCGAAAAAGCAGCGTCTCGACGATCGGGGGCTTCCCCAGCCAGTACTCCATCCACTACAAATGTCCCAGAAGATCCTCGACGCGCCGAGCGAGAACTGGCCGGTGTTCCCCTCGTTCCATCGCCCGACGCTCTCGGAGTGTCTGACCGANATGTCCCAGAAGATCCTCGACGCGCCGAGCGAGAACTGGCCGGTGTTCCCCTCGTTCCATCGCCCGACGCTCTCGGAGTGTCTGACCGATGGGCTGACCGCCCGCGGATACACTGAAACCGAGATCGAAGAGCTGCGCGCGGACCGCTCGCAGATCGAAGTCTGCATCGAATTCGATGTCACGCCTCCGTCGATGACGACCGGTGCCGGGCGACACGTCCTCAAGGGGCTGTGTGATGAGGCAGGTATCGAACTCGGTGACGTCCACGACTATCTGATGCCCCACGGCGCTCGACGCGGTGCCGGTGAAGTTCTCGTGCGAACGTCCGGACACGCGGCTGCCGCCCGAGCTCTCGACAACTCTGAAGAGGTCGTTCGCGAGCACTACTCGCATATCGAAGCCGGCGAGCTCGCCGACCAGATGACCAACGCGTTCCAAGAAGCGGATCAGTCAGGCGGATCCGGCAACAAACGAGAGTAAGAGACTCTTCTGGTAGCCTCGATCAGTGATGTTCCTGAGAGCGTCTATTCATTGTCGGACTTAGTTAGCAGACGCACTATCCCGATCGCAAGCCCAGAAACCGCCGTGAGCGAACGACGTTCAGATACAGCTGAAAAGCGAGGCGCAGTGAGATTTCAGTGCTTCATGCTAAAATCCACCGGACTCGACGATTGTTTGTACGAGATCGACTTGGATTTTGTGGAGCGAGAAGCAACGCTATAACTGTTTATAAGCCTAAGTATCAGTTGTATTTTATCAATCTTTCTATTTCAAATACTGTATTAATTCTTGGAGTATCGGGAATCACTCGTACACGGTCCATGATCCATAACTGGGTACACAAGGCAAAGCTACAGCCCGAGTCCGGGCGGACGCCGGATCACGTCGCGGTCGACGAGACGGTGATCCGACTCGATAACGAGCGCTACTGGCTGTACGTTGCCGTCGCTCCCAAACCCAACGAATAATTCCAGAAAAGCTTGAGACCACTAGAAACAACGCTCTCGCTCATAGCTTCTCCGCCGAACTCCGTGAGAGATACCACGTCAAGGGTGCCACGTTCCTCGTCGACGGTGCGGCACCGTTACACGAAGCCTGCCGCCGACACAGCCTCGATTTCCGCGACGAGTGACACGGAAATCGCAACACCGTCGAACATATATTGTTGATAAAACGGCGTATCTTCTCGTTTTCGTATTGTTTTAGTCATACCAAGGCAGAAACTGACGGCGAGTGGTTGCGATCATTCGCCTTCGTACAGAATCTACTTATCTAAACATTACCGTTTCAGAGACAACAAACAGGATCCGGGCTTCGAGGATTGCGAGGTCGAGCGGACCGTAGGTGTCAATCGCATCGTATCTGCTGATGTTGGCCTACAGAATTTTCCGGTTGAGTGTTGCCGATAGCGCTCTGGGAACCGCGCTGTCACAAACGACGTCGCTGTGTAACGATCTCAAACACTCGTTGAAAGAGTCGGTGCAGAATCTGTTGCCATGGACGCTGAAAACCGCTGATAAGGGCGTAGACGGTCTCATGGAGGAACTTGAAGGGTCTTTGTATAGGTGCGAGGTCACGTCACCTATTCGTCTACGTGCAAATCTGAGTAACAAGTGTACTACTGTTATTCTAATGTTTCCGACCGAATCTGGATAGTCGTCGTTGGGGGTCCGTCTCGTCCGACCCCTCCCTCCACCAGTCGTCGGTATCGGTTTGACTGATCACCGAGGCGACAGCGATATTGGACGTGCGGATAATAGAGACATGCTTGTTATTCGGTTCCGCGTCGGTTTGCTTCCACGCCCTGCAGGATGCGTTCACCGCCTCAAGTCGCCGAGAATACGAGGAGGTGCGACAGGATGAGTAGAGACCCTGTTCGGTAATTGATCGCGGTTCGTGATCGGGTCGCCGTCTGCTGATTCTACGAACGAATGAGACGGCAAAAGTGGCCGGCAGTAGCAGTTTAAGTGTGTCCTCTCAAACCGCCACGCCGGCCGATGTGTTGGATGACACGCCGGTTGCAAAGGTGCTGCGGTCGGCAAAGCGCCGCGTCATCGCGGCGCTTGACCTCGATTTCCTCGACGAGTGGATGGACAACGGTCCTGGCCGCAATCCGAAGTACGACCGATCACAGATGCTCCGCGGGCTGCTGCTCTGTACGGCCGAAGTCAAGTTCCAGTTCCGCGAACTCGAGGAGTGCTTCGATTCGATGATCGGGCGTCTCATCTGCGATTTCGACGATGAGACGCCCGTTCTCAGCACTATCTGGGAGTGCTGGAACAGGCTCCAACCCTACATCCAACGCGTCTTCGACCGAATNTTTCGACGATGAGACGCCCGTTCTCAGCACTATCTGGGAGTGCTGGAACAGGCTCCAACCCTACATCCAACGCGTCTTCGACCGAATCGTGCAGTTGCTCGATTCGGTCGGCCTCTATGGCGATCGCTTCGCATTCGATTCGACGCATCTCCCATGCTCACAAACCGATCCTGATGGTGTGTGGATGTGGGAATCAGCGTCCGAGGAGTGGGTCTACGGCTACGGATTGCTCGTCGCGGTCGACTGCGCCAGCGATCTTCCCGCTGGCGCAGTCGTTGTCCAGCGCAAACAGCATCCGGAAACTGCGACGCTCGAATGCTTCGAGCGTCTCGTCGAGAACACGGACGTCACGATGGTTCTTGGCGATTCGGCGTTCGATACACTGGAGTTTCACGACCGGTGTGTAGACCGGCAGATCCTGCCGGTCTGCACGTACAATCCGCGGAATACGGCTGATCCGCTCGATATCGTGTTCCGGATCGAGGATATCACAGAAGAGAGTGGTGTCCAACTCGACCGTGGCAAACTTCAGGACGCGTTCGACGGCAGAATCGCCGTCGAACGCTTTTTCAGCACGTCCAAAGAGGACGATCGTCGCCTCGCTTTCCGGGTGCAAGGTCGCCAACGCGTAGAAACACACGTTGGCTTGGTGCTGATCGACCGCCTCCTCACCGCGCTAGCGAACCGTCTCGATGATCCGACCGCCAACCTCAGGAAAGCGAAGCCGTGGTAATTACCGAACAGGGTCTGAGTAGAAGTTGATCTGTACTCGCTGAATAACACGAGATGCCCCGTCCGAGAGTATCGTACGATATATTCAAATACGGGTACAGGCGTGCAATCTGTTGTGGAAACGCTTATAGAACAGTATCAATACAAAAGAAATAATCGCCGATGATCGGGGTTCCGACCGCCATCCGGAGTTAATTCGCCGGCAGTCGGTCTCGGTTCGAATATTGCGAACACTATCTCTTATTGTAAAATATTCTGACCGAGAACACCGACTTGTGCTCGCATGCGAGATGGTACTATGGACTTGTCTCGATCTAGGGGCTGCACGGCAAAACACTATAAATGAAGGTAAACGCTATGTATACTCACCTATACGTCGACCATTGTTCGGGCTAGTTCCCCTTCTCCATGGTATTTGAGGATGTGCCACAAATTTACACGGATACTGCTTCCCTCATTCGCTGCGTCTCGACGAAAAACAGAGGTTCTGGAGTTGTTCTTCCGTTCGAATCGATCGTCACGAATCGTCGGACGAACGAATCGACGTATCTTCGAATCAGATTTGGTATATCCATTATATTTCTTGAAGAAGTTCTGCGGTGGCCGACGGTTCGTTGCGGCGCGTCATCAGTTCACATATTCCAAACGTTTATAGTAGCCGCCACGAACTATCGTATATGACCGCCTCGTTTTCCAGCCGGGAGCTCACGACCGTCACGACGGCGATAGACATCCTTGAATTTGTCAAAGGTCGGAACGGCACGACGATGGCCGAACTCGTCGACGAGTTCGGGATGGCCAAAAGTACCGTCCACGGGTACCTGTCGACGCTGGAGCGAAACAGCCTGATCGTCCGCGAGGAAGAGGAGTACCTGCTCGGACTCCGACTAGCTAACCTCGGCGAGCACGCCAAAACGAGAAACGACCTCTACCCGCTCGCAGAGTCGAAGGTCGTGGAACTGTCCGACCGACTCGACGAAGGGGCGAACTTCCTCGTGCCGGAGGGCGACCGAATGATCGCGCTGTACTGCAAGCAGAACAACCCGAAAGACCCCATCTTCACCGTTGGCCAGCACTTTGGCCTTCACAATACGGTCAGCGGGAAAGCCGTACTGGCGGAACGCTCCTACTCTCGTTTCGAAGCGATGCTTGATCGGATCGAGCTCGCGGCGACGACGCAGAAGACCATCACGGATCAGGGGAAGCTCCACGAGGAGATCGAGCGAGTTCGGAAGCAGGGGTACTCGACCATCGACGGCGAACTGGTTGAGGGGCTCCGTTCGGTCGGTGCGGCTGTCACGTACCCGGACGGGCGCGTCTTCGGTGCGTTTGGAGTCGGCGGGCCCGAATACAGGATAGACGAGAAGCGCCTCCACACGGAATTCGTCGACGTGATGCTGGAGGTCGTCGACGAACTCGAAGCGGAGATCGAACGAGCACTCCAGGAGGAGCCGGACGTGAACTGACGAGGGACGAACACCCCCGTCCCACCATTTGACCGCCTCCGACCACGGTCCTGGCTGTACGTATAGTCGCATGGAGATGGGCGAATGACTGGGATACGCCGACCGAAGACGCCATGTCCGCGACCATGCGTATCGCCCATAACGGGTCGTGTGGTCCCTCAACACAGGTTTTTTGTACGGGAGTACCGACGCTACGCGTAGATGGCGTACATCGTCCGGATGCCCAAGATGGGCGTAGAGATGCAGACCGGGATTCTGCTTGACTGGCACGTCGACAAGGGGGACGCCGTCGAGGAAGACGACGTGCTCGCCGAGATCGAGTCCGAGAAGACCACCGCAGAGGTCGCTGCCCGGGAGAGCGGTGTTCTCCGCAGCAAGGTCCTGGAGGCCGGAGTCGAGATCCCTCCCGGGACCGCGATGGGAGTCGTAGCCGGTGCCGAGGCGTCGATCGAGGACCTACTGGCGGAAATCGAGGCAGAAGGTGGCGACATCGAGACCGACGCCGAACCTGATAACGCCGCCACTACGACCGCCGACGGTGCGGAGCAGTCAACCGCGGAGGGATTCGGACAGTCGCCCACCACCGAGCGCTCGACCGCGGGACACATTGACGAGGAAGGCCGGGCGACACCGAAGGCTCGTCGCCAAGCTTCTGAAGCCGGCCGCTCACTGTCGGGAATCACCGGTTCCGGTCCAAAAGGAGCCGTGACGGAGGATGATGTCGCCGCGACACTCGGCGAGGGTCCAGCCACGAACGCAACAATGGGGACGGTCGAACCGGCTTCGGCGACGCCAGAACTGGTAACCCCTCGTGCACGAAAACGGGCATCGGAACTGGGAGTTGACCTGGCGGAGGTGGCAGGAACCGACCCGCACAGTTCGGTTCAGGCGGCCGATGTCGAGTCGGCAGAGCCGGTCACTGCGACGGGTACGCCGACGGCTACCGGTGGGGGGGACGACTCGACTCGTCCGGGGGAGGGTGAGCGGACGGTCGTCGAGGAACGGGCTCTTGGTGGGATGCGGTCGACGATAGCGCAGCGATTGAGCCAGAGCTGGGACGCCCCTCACGTCACCGTCGACAGGCGGGTCGACGCCGAGGCGTTGCTCCTGGCGGGAGCCGAGAGCGACGACGTGATCTCGATCACCGACGTGCTGTTGAAGGCCGTCAGCCACACTCTTGCCGAGTATCCGGCGTTCAACGCGACGTTCGAGGACGACGCCCATCGAATCTTCGAGGAGCACAACGTCGGAGTCGCCGTCGACATCGACTCCGGCCTGGTGACGCCTGTCGTGCGCGACATCGGGTCGAAGTCGATCGCCGAGATCGCCTTCGAACGAGGGTCGTTGACCGAACGTGTTCGGAGCGGACGACAGCGCCCAGAGGACCTCCAGGGCGGGACGTTCACGGTCTCGAACCTCGGTGCGTTCGGTGTCGACTCTTTCACTCCTATCATCAACCCACCGGAAGTCGCTATCCTCGGCGTCAACGCAATACGCGAGGACCCCCACCGGACGGAAACCGGCATTGAGTTCCGGCAGACCATCGGGTTCAGCCTCTCGTTCGACCACCGGGTCGTCGACGGGGCCGACGCTGCCAGGTTCCTCGGGACGCTTGCCGACTGCTTGGAGGACGCCACGGACCTTGTCTGACGGATTCTCCTGAAAACCGTATCCTCATTGATCAAAACAACTATGTGCGAACGTGGATAACCGAATATCGATGACAGAGATCGACTTTACTACAGCCGACGGTAAAGCGGAGGCACTCCGCCGGATGCTCCTCGCCAGGGAGTTCGAAGACACCGTCCAGGACCGATTCGCTGACGGGGAGATTCCGGGATTCGTACACCTCTCGCAGGGCCAAGAGGCGGTCGCAGTCGGCGTGTGTGGGACGCTGACCGACGACGACTATATCACGAGCACGCACCGCGCCCACGGGCACAGTATCGCGAAGGGACTCGACCCAAACCGGGCGCTAGCCGAACTGTACGCCAAGGAGACCGGCTACTGCGAGGGCAAGGGCGGGTCAATGCACGTCGCCTCCCTCGACGAGGGGATGCTTGGCGCGCAACCGATAGTCGGCGCGAGCGCACCGCTGGCAGTCGGTGCCGGAATTACCGCACAGTACGAGGACGCCGACTGGGTCTCCGTCGCCTTCGTCGGCGACGGCGCAACCGCCGCGGGGCAGGTCCACGAAGCCTTCAATTTCGCCGCCACCTGGGGACTACCGGTCGTGTTCGTCGTCGAGAACAACCTCTACTCGGAGGGGATGCGGTTCGACGAACAGCACAACATCGAGGACCTTGCAGACATGGCCGCGAGCTACGGCATCCCGGGTGAGATTGTCGATGGACAGAGCGTCGAAGCGGTCCACGAGGTAACGGCAGAGGCACGCGAGCGCGCTCTCGAGGAGGGTCCGACACTCATCGAGGCGAAGACCTACCGGTACCGGGGCCACTTCGAGGGAGACCAGCAACCCTACCGGACGAGTGAGGAGATAGCGGAGTGGCAGGAACACCGCGACCCGAT
>NZ_AOME01000023.1 GCF_000336935.1 Halococcus salifodinae DSM 8989
TGTGACCATCTCGAGTCGGTCACGGAGGACCGGCTGATGGGCCGGGAGGTACTCCCCGGACTCCACTGGTTCTACGAACCCGGGCCAGACCGACTCTCGAGGGAGCAACGGTACCGAAACGATGACCGTCCGCGAGGCCATCCGCAAAGGACTCCGCGAGGAGATGCAGCGCGACGAGCGCGTGATGCTGTACGGGCAAGACGAACACGACGGCGAGTCGTTCGAGGTGACCGCCGGTCTCTACGACGAGTTCGGCGGTCGGCGGGTGAAGAACACGCCGATCAGCGAGGCCGCACAGGTCGGTGCCGCCGTCGGTGCGGCGGCGACGGGAATCCGACCAGTCGTCGAACTCAGTTTTTCCGACTTTATCGGGGTCTGTTTCGACCAAATCATGAACCAGGTGGGGAAGACCCGCTACATGTACGGCGGCGAGAGTGAGGTACCGCTCGTCCTCCGAGCGGCCGAGGGGGGGACCGTCAGCGCCGCTGCCCAGCACTCCGGGACCGTCCACACGCTCGTCTCCCACCTGCCCGGCATCAAGGTCGTCGCGCCCGCGACGCCGGCCGCGTCGAAGGGGCTAATCAAGGAGAGCATCCGGTCGAACGACCCGGTAATGTTCTTCGAGAACAAGTCCATCTACAGCGATCGTGGCGAGGTCCAAACCGATGACCGGACTGTTCCGCTCGGCGAAGCAAGCGTCGAGCGGGCGGGCGACGATGTCACCGTTGTCGCGACCCAGCGACTGTTCGGAGAAGCGATGACCGTCGCCGACGCCCTCGCCGGGGAGGCCGCCCTCGAGGTGATCGACCCGCGGTCGCTGTACCCGCTCGACACCGAGACGATACTCGACAGCGTGGCGAAGACGGGCCGTCTGGTCGTCGCCGACGAGAGCCCGATGTCGTACGGGTTCCACGCCGAGGTGATGGCACGGGTGATGGAAGATGGCTTCTTCACGCTCGACGCACCGCCCCAGCGCGTCGGCGTCGCCGACACGCCGATTCCCTTCGCCTCCGGCCTTGAAGCCGAGGTGTTGCCGAGTGCCCCCGACGTCGAACGGGCGGTTCGTCGTGTCCTCTGAGCGTCCGTAGGGGTCGATGGCGTCCGGCCCTGTGATATGCGCCGTCGTCGGCGTAGCGGTGTCAGTTGGTGTGGACCGCTTCGTCCAGGGTATCGGCGCAGGCTTCCATAACCGCCTCCGAGAACGTGGGGTGGGGGTGAACAGTGGCGCTCACGTCGTGCGGCGAGAGTCCTGCCCGAATCGCGACGATGAGTTCGCCGACGAGTTCGGAGGCGTCGGCACCCACTATCTGTGCGCCGAGTATCGTGCTCGCCTCCTCGTCGACGACGACCCGGACGAATCCCTCCGGGCTGTTGGTAGTCAACGCCCGCCCACTCGCGCTGAACGGCATCTCTCCGATGAGCGGGGAATAGCCGGCGGCAGCTGCGTCGCTCTCCGAGAGTCCGATCGTGGCTACCTCTGGGTCGGTGAAGATGACGGCCGGAATCTGCTGGTCCGCCGTCGAGGCGTCCCGCCCGGCGAGCACCTCGGCGGCGACGTGGCCCTCCGTACTGGCCTTGTGCGCCAGCATCGGTTCACCGGCGACATCGCCGATGGCGAAGACGTGGTCGAGTGACGTCCGGCACTGCTCGTCGATGTCGAGGAACTCGCGTTCAGTCGTCTCGAGGTTGAGAGTCTCCAGCCCAACGGTGTCAGTCACGGGTTGCCGTCCGACGGCGACGACGATACGATCCGCGGTGTGTTCGGTCTCGGTCCCGTCGTCCGTCTCGGTCGATACGACTACTTCGGACGACTCGACCGTACAGTCCGTCGCCCGGTGCCCGAACGCAAACTCGACGCCGAGCGATTCGAGGTGCTCGCGGATGCGCTCCCGCAGGTTGTCGTCCCAGCCGGGGAGCACGTCGTCCTCGCCGCACGACGTGAGCGCCACTGTTCACCCCCACCCCACGTTCTCGGAGGCGGTTATGGAAGCCT
>NZ_AOME01000024.1 GCF_000336935.1 Halococcus salifodinae DSM 8989
GGAGGGCCACGTCGCCGCCGAGGTGCTCGTCGACGAACCGGACGCGGCCATCGACGAGTTCGACGCCCGCATTCGTACAGAGCTGTTTCACACCGTCTGTGAGCCGTGCGACGACGCCTGCCTGCCACTCCAGCAGTTCGTCCCAGTCGATGTAGGGGTCGGCGTAGATCCCCATCGACTCTCGGTGGCCGGCGTCGTGGACGATGTCCGCCGCCGAGAGCAGCGCCTTCGACGGGATACAGCCGTAGTTTAGACAGACCCCGCCGAACGCGTCGGCGTCGGCGAGTGTGACGTCCAGACCCAATTGTCCGGCTCGAATCGCGGCGGCGTAGCCGCCGGGGCCAGCACCGATAATTAGGACATCCGTCTCTGTAGGAGGTGACGACATTGCCACCGGATGGCCACCGCCTGTGATAATAGTTCTTGCGTTCCGCTAGGCCCGTCGGTGTCCACGACCCGCTCCGTGGGTCGAGCGAACCTGGAGTCGTCGGGCCGACGGCGCTCATCTGATGGTGTACCCGCCGTCGACGACAAGCGTGGTTCCGGTGACGAACGACATCAGGTTGGAGGAGAGTGCAATAACGGCCCGCCCGATGTCCGACGGATCCCCCATCTGTCGGAGCGGGATATCACCCTTGTCGACCGACTGGTGTCTGTCGCTGGTGTTGAGTCCGCTCATCGTATCCGTCTCGATCGGCCCGGGACAGATGGCGTTGACCCTGACGTCCCGTGGTCCGTACTCCTCAGCGACGTGTTTCGTGAGGCCGATGACGCCCCATTTCGAGGTGGTGTAGTGCGCCCCAGCAAGCACGCTGATTCGCTTGCCGGCTATCGAGGAGACGTTGATGATGGACCCGCCCCCCGAGCCAGCGATAAGGGGGGCACCGATCGAACAGCAGTGGTGGACCCCGTCGAGGTTGACCGACAGTACCCGACGCCACCCCTCGTGGGATATCTCGTCATACTCCGCTGGATCGATAATGGCCGCGTTGTTTACGAGGACATCGAGGCCGCCGAACCGGTCTTCGATTTCGTCAAATAGCACCTCGACTTCTTCGGGATCGGAGACGTCCGCTTCAAGTCCCACCACGTCACCCCTCACGTCGGTCAGTTCGGCGGCAGTCTCCTCGAGACGGGCTTGCTGGATGTCGTTGATGACGACGGTACACCCGTACGAAGCGAGCGTCTCCGCGATGCCGCGGCCGATCCCCTGGGCGCCGCCGGTCACTAGTGCTGTCTGCCTGTCGAACTCGCTTTTGTTCACACTCATCTATCGATTGCAACAGGCTCGCCGCAATAAACACTCGGTTCGGGCTAACTCTTACGACGGGCGTGCTCTGAAACCCGCGCCGGTTCGTTTCCCGGTATCGACGGCGACATAACCGTCGCCTTGACGCCAGCGTCAGTCCCCGTCAGCGTCGACGGATGGGACATCGTACTCGGCGGTGATGCGATTCGCCGCCGCTTCGAGACGGTCGAGGTAGTCGGAGATGTCCGCGCCCAGTATCGGGTTACCGTGGATGGGGGCAACCGCTGACACCTCGTACCGGTCGAAGATATTGTCGAGCGCCTGGCGGAGTTTGGTGGGGTCGACGTACCGAAGCCAGACGAGGTTCTCGGCGTGGTACCGGTAGACGGACTCCACCGGGATGCCGTCGTCGAACTCCGGCGAAAGGAGGTCACACTCGTCGTCGTGGTAGTTCCCGAAGCCGTCGGCGGTGAACAATACCTTCGACTCGTCGTCGTGGATCCACGTTGTGTGCGAGCGGTCGGCGAGCGGCGGATCGATGAACGAGAATGTCCGCCCGAGGACATTGAGCTCCTCGCCGATGACGCAGCGCCGGGCGTTGGAGAGACCCTGGATGGCCGGCGATCCCGAGGACGCGACCAGTTCGACATCGTCCCACTCTGCTCGGAACGTCGAGACGTTCGCGGAGTGGGGATAGTCGGAGTGTGATAAGAGTATCGCGTCGAGACCCGCGCCGCCGGTCGTCGTCTCGATGGCCGACCGAAGTTGCGCCTCGTGGTGGAATGACCCCGAGTCAACGAGGACGTACGAGCCGTCGTGTTCGATGAGGTAGACTGAGACATGTTCGTGATGGCCCTTGACCGGGTGACAGACTGACAGCCATTCGACCGTTGAGGTGAGTCGTCGTACCACCCTTATCCCCCCAGCGCCCCGACTCGGTCTCGCCGTTCGATCTCCGCAACGACATCGGTCATCAGTTCCAGGTATTCCGTTGTGCGTTCCCTGATGACGAGTCCGTGCGTCGGGAGGACCAGTTCTGGGTCGTACGTTTCGACGACCTGTCGAATCTCGCGCTGGACCTTCTCGACGTTGACGTACTGGTGCCAGAACAGGACGCGACCGTGGAACTCCACCAGCTGGTCAAGGGTGAGGTCGTAGTCGAGTTCGTCGACGCAGGTCAGTCGGTCCGCATCGTGGTGGGGGAAGCCCATCCAGTCGACAGGGAGCAGCATCTCGTGGGTCCGCTCGGTCATCCACAACGAGATGGGCGCGTCGAGGAACGTCGCTTCGTGGAACGCGACCGTGAACCTCCCGAGGTCGATCTCGTCGCCCTCGCCGATGTGCATCGCCTCGTCGAGGTGGTAGAGGTCGTGAGCGTTCCCATACCTCGGTGCGACGAGCGTGATGTCGTCGTACTCGTCGAGAATGGCCGACGCGTTCCCAGCGTGTGGGACGTCCGGGTGCGAGACGACAAGGTAGTCGAGGGATCCACCGTCCAGTGCGTCGTCGAGGTCTGCGAGTATCTGCTCGCGGCTAGCCGGCGAGAGCGTGTCGAACAGCAACGACCGCTCGCCGTCGAACAGGTACGAACACTGCGGGATGCGCACCGCCGACCCTGGTTCGTACCAGTCCGGAGCACTCCGGCCGTCGGTGACCATCTCGAGTCGGTCCGGCCCGGGTTCGTAGAACCAGTGGAGTCCGGGGAGTACCTCCCGGCCCATCAGCCGGTCCTCCGTGACCGTCGCGATCGACGGGTCGGTGACGGGCGCTGCCTCGGTGTCGCTGTCGGTCGCCAGGCGCGGCGGGCGGGCCGCCCGCCTGCATGACGGTCGCGTAGTGGACGAATCATCAGTGATCTCCCAGCGTCGTGACGTGGGGATACGCCTTACGAGACCCCACCACACAATAAATGTACGTGAAGTACGGCCTCCGCTGGGAGTGGACGACGCAGCGGACGGGAGTGATCCCCAGCGTGGCGGTCAGCGGTTCGTCCGGGTTCCTCAGGAGTCGACCGCCCCAGGGTCGTCCGGAACGAGTGCCGCGTGGACGAGGTCCGGGTTGTGTGCCTCACCCGGTAATTGGCGCTTGATAGCCGTCTCGGCGTCCGCGACGGAGAGGACATGAGAGTTGATTCGCCCGATGGACTCCGCATTCCGTTCGAGGATGCCCATGGCTCGCTCGACATCGAGCGCCTGCCCGCGACCGCCGAGCAGCGAAATCTCGTCGACGACGACTCGGTCCAGGTCGACCGACACCGGTTCGCCTGACATTCCGACGAGGACAACAGTGCCCCGCTCGCGGACGACATCGATACCGAGCTGGATCGCGGGCGAGGACGGGGCAGCCACGACCACCACGTCGAACCCATCGACGATATCACGCGCCCGGTCGACCGCGTCGTCCCGGTCGGCGAAGACGGTATGCGTCGCGCCGATGGACTCTGCGAGTGAGAGCTTTGTCGCGTCGGCCTCCAACCCGAACGCCGAGATGGGCCTCGCCCCGACCTCTGAGGCGACGACGGTCGACGCCAACCCCTGTGCACCGGGACCAACGACGGCGACGCTGTCGCCGGCGGTGACCTGGCCCTTCCGGAGTACCCAGCGGACGCCGTTCCCGACGACGGTGCCGAGACAGGCCGCGCGAGGTGGCACGTCGCCGGCGTCGTGGACGCGTGAGTTCGGGTCGAGGAACATGTACTCGCCGTAGCCACCCCACAGGTGCGGAGCCTTGTCGGCGGGGATCGTCACACCGTACGCCCGATCCTCATCACACATGTGGTAGTTCCCGCTCAGGCAATTCTGACAGTCTCGACAGGGTACGTACGGTTCGGGGACCACCCGGTCACCGACGGCGACTCCCCACCGATCGAGCGTCTCCGCGTCGCCGGCGACAACGCGACCGACGACCTCGTGGCCGAGGACGACTGGGGCGGTCCCCATCGCGGACTTCCCGGCATAGAGGCCGACATCGGTACCACAGACGGACGTCATCTCGACCTCGAGCAGCGCACCCTCCGTGACCGGCTCGGGGAGTTCGAACGTCCGTGGTTCGAGATGTCCCGGCTCGGTCAACACCATAGATGTGGTTTGCATGGCAACGAATCGATGATCAATCGGTATCGGTATGAGTGTTACTATCACCCGATCGCCGCTCCCCACCCATTACCGTCCGCCATCGGCCGCACTCGCTCGCCGGGTGTTTTTTTGCCCCTGGGCGGGTGGGAGTGACATGGACGACCTTTCGGCGGCCGAACTTGAGGAGTTGAGCGACGCCATCGGACTTCCGGTCAAGGACGGCGAGATGGCCGAAGTCAGGGCGACGGTCGCGACGTTTCACGAGGAACTGGACGCGGTCGACGAGTTGCCGACAAGCGGGTCGGTGTCGCTGAGCGAGCGTCGCTGGCGCCCCCCCGACTCGAACCCCTACAACGCCATCTCGCGACGGTGTCATGTCCCGCCTGCTACGGACCACTCGGGCGACCTGTCGGGCATCGAGGTCGGTCTCAAGGAGATTATCGCCGTCGGCGGCCTCCCCATGGAGTGTGGCTCGGCGACGATGGCGGGATACGTTCCGCGAACGGACGCGACGGTCGTCGAGCGCCTCCGGGAGGCAGGCGGCACTATCACGACGACGCTCGCGCTCGACGAGTTCGCCGGCAGCGCCAGCGGCACCACCGGCGTCGATGGACCGGTCAGGAACCCCCACGACCCCGAACGGACCGCCGGCGGGTCGTCCGGCGGGAGCGCGGTCGCGGTCGCCATCGACGACGTCGACGTGGCCCTAGGGACCGACACCGGTGGATCGGTCCGCATTCCGGCGTCGTTCTGTGGCATTGTGGGGCTGAAACCGTCCTATGGGCTGATCCCGTTGACGGGTGTCGGAGAGAACACGTACACGCTCGACCACGTCGGCACGTTCGCGGAAACGGTGTCGACGACGGCGAGGATCCTCGACGTGCTGGCGGGGGCCGACGACGCCGATCCGGCGAGCCTACAGGCGGCCGGACGAGCGGGATACCGGATCGGCGACTACGAGAGCGCGGTCGAGGCGGAGAGCGTCGAGAACGTGACCGTCGGCGTCCTCAAAGAAGGGTTTGGTGACGGCGTCTCATCGGTCGTCGCCGAGCACACGTTGGGGACCATCGACGAACTCGAAGCCGACGGCGTCACTGTCGAGTCGGTGTCCGTCGACCACTTCTCGGCCGGGAAGGCCGTCAAGAATCTCCTCAGTCTCACCGAACTCGCGACGCTGTGGCGCGACGGTGGCGTGCCGTACCGACGAGCGAGCGTCGTTGACGACGGCTACCAGGCGGCATTCGCGGCTCGATCGCGCGCCTTGGGGAGGAAGCTCAGTACGTGGTACAAGAGCAAACTGCTCGCCGGGGCCGCCCTCGTCGAACGCGACTACGGACTGCGGTACGGGCGGGCGCAGGCGGCCCGCGATCTGCTCGCGCGCGAACTTGACGACGCCCTCGACGGCGTCGACTGTCTGGTACTCCCGACGATGCCCGAGACGGCCCCGCGTATCGCGGACGCGCCATCCCCGGATTTCGACTACGCTCGGAACACGCGCCTGGCGAACATCACTCGCGCACCGGCGCTCACGCTCCCGAACGGAACCGTCGACGACCTCCCGGTCGGGCTACAGCTCCTGGCCGGGGAGTTCGAGGAGCGGACGTTGCTCCGCGTCGCCTCCTACGTCGAATCCCGGCTGGCGTAACTCACTGTTCATCGGTCGCGCCGAGGGCGTTCCGGAGGCGCGCTATCTTCCGGTCGCGGCGATGAACGACGGTCTCCAGCGACTCATCGTAGTCGTAGAACCCCGCGCCGGCGTCGACGCCCTCCCGCCCGGCCGTCAGAAGCTCGTCAAACCGCTCGCTCGGCGTCTGCCGCGCGGAGAGTTCCGGGTACAACTCCTCGCCGATAGTCTCGAACAAGTCAACTCCCGAGATGTCGACGGTCTCGAACGGGCCGACGGTGGCGGTCCGCAGCGCGTACCCGTCACGGACGGCGGCGTCGACCGCTTCGACGGACGCAATTCCTTCGTCGACGATGTGTATACACTCCCTGAGCACCGCAAACTGGATGCGGTTCCAGACGAACCCCGCCGCGTCCCGTTGGAGCCGGATGGGCGTCCGGTCAACCGACTTGACGAGACTCTCCAGTTCGTCCACCGTCGCGTCGCTCGTCTCCTCGCCCGGGACGAGTTCGACCAGCGGCATGATGTATGGAGGGTTCCACCAGTGGCAGCCGACAATTCGCTCGGCGTACCGCTCCGCCCCGGCCGCGATGTCGGTGATGCGCAACCCCGAGGTGTTCGACGCCAGTATTGCGGTGTCGGGAGCGGCTTCTCCGATGGACCGGAACAGCTCCCGTTTCACGGCGAGGTCCTCCGAGACGGACTCAACGACGAGCTCGGCTGACGAGACGCCCGCCTCCCGGTCCAACGTGAACTCGATTCGCTCCAGTAACGCCTCGGCCGTCGTCTCGGCGCACGACTCCTTGGAAAGCAATTCGGCTGCGTCGACGATTCTCTCGATGGCGTCGTCGAGGTTGGACTGGCGGTGGTCTACGAGCGTCACCGGGTGGCCGTGACGCGCAAACTGGACCGCGAGTCCCGCGCCCATTGTTCCGGAACCAACGACCGAGACGGTGGTCTGTGAACTCATATTTTGACACTCCCGCCGGGAGGCTTAAAACTGGAGGTCGAGACTGACCGACAGCGGGCGACGGCTCACTCCGCGCCGTGATCGAGCAGTCGTCGCTGTTCCTCAACGACGGGCCGGTCAACGAACGTCCCCTCGAAATAGACGACTCCGGCGTCGGCCGCCTCGAAGGCGTCTACAAGGCGACGTGCCCGGTCGAGTTCGCGTTCGGTCGGCGCGAACCCCTCGTTGACGTTCGGTATCTGTGACTCCGCAATGGCCATCTTGCCGTCGAACCCAATCTGTCGGGCCTCCTTGGTTTCCGCGCGGAGGCCGGCGTCGTTCTCTCTATCGAGGAAAACGGTGTCGAGCGCGCGACAGCCGACCGCGCTGGCGGCCATCGAGATGAGGTAGCGCGGGAGGTAGACGTCTGCGTTCGAGTCGAGAGCCGACATCCCGATGTTCATCCGGAAGTCAACGGATCCGAACGCGAGCATGATCGTTCGCTCGCTCGCGCCCGCGATTTCGTGGACGCGGAACACGGCCTCGGGGCGTTCGATGAGCGGGACGAGACCGATATCCGACGATGCCGAATCGAGTTTGTCAGTGACTATCTGCACCTCCGTCGCGCTGCGGACATCGGGGACGACAATCGCCTCAGGGACGGCTGCACAGTCGATGAGGGCCTCAACATCAGCCATCACAAATTCGGTGTCGAGGCCGTTGACTCGGACGTACAGCGTTGGGTCGTCCGCCGACCACTCTTCGACGGTTCGTACGGTGGTATGGCGTGCCGACGCTTTCGCGGATTTCAGGACGGTATCTTCAAGATCGACGATGATGGCGTCCGTGCCGGATTGCTTCGCTGACTCGATCGCGTCTTCGTCATCGCCGGGGACGAACAGGTGGCTTCGGTCGCTCATCGGTCGTCCTGTAGTCGGCGCAGGTGGTAAATGAACGAGTCGGTCTCTACGTCCACATCGTCGTAGGTGAGTATCGCGTCGCGATCGACCGGTTCCGTCACAGTCGCGCCGTCAAGTAGTTCGAACGGAATGTGGCCCGACTCGTCGACAGTCGTGGCGTCCTCGAGGACGCCGTAGATAGTATACCCGCCGCCGCCGTCGAGATCCTCGCCAGGCTCGAGTGGCTGTTTCGCCCGCGCGACCACCTCGCCTACTCGGTGGTACGACGCGCCGGTCGGCTCGTCGTACAGGACGGCGTTGGCGATGCTAATGGTCGTTTCCGCTCCAGGGAGGTGGTATGGGCGATAGAAAACCTGGTAATCGCCATCGTCGGAGACGTAGAACCCCGTTCCAGCGTTCTCCTCCAAGTAGGCCCGGGTACGCTCGGTCGGCGTCGTCGTGACAACGAAGACGCCGAAGCTGATGTCGCGGGTGACGCTCGATCCGTCGGGGTGCAACGAACTCACGGTCTCGACCACGCCCATGTCGTCAAGCAGACCGCCGTCAGACTTCGGGCGCAAGAGGTTTGGTATCTCAGGTATCTCCGCGGTCGGGAGGTGCATCCCTGTCCTGTCCGGGCGCAGGCCCGTCGCGTTGGCAACGGCACACATCTCGACAGCGACCTTCGTCCCGTCGAGGAAGGAGTTGTACATCCGTGCGTTCAGGTCGTGGGAGTCAACGAACGCCTCATCCAAGTCAAGACGGTCGAACACGTCGTCGGGCGTGCCGTGCCGGTACTCCTCCAGGTACGCGTTGCCTTTCCCCGCAGCCACGATGTCGAGACCGACGCTCTCGGCCCAGTCGCACAGTTCGACGATGAGTGCGGGTTGATCGCCGTACGCCATCGAATAGACGACGCCGCACTGTTCGGCCAGTTCTGTGAGAATCGGGCCGACCACGGAATCTGCCTCGACCGTCGCCATCACGACGTGCGTGTCGTTCACGATGGCGTCGTACGCATGGCGAGCACCAAGGTTCGGGATGCCGGTCGCCTCGACGACGACATCGAGGTCCATCTGCACTAGGTCCAGACCGTCGTCGAGGATCGTTCGTTCGTCGGCGGTAATGGCCTCGTTAGCGTCTCTAGGCGTCTGAGCGGTGACGACGGTGCGTTCGTCGACGCCAGCGGCGCGGTACGTCTCGGCTGCCTTCTCAGCGTTGACGTCCGCGATGGCTGCCGTCCGCATCCCCGGCACGCGCTCGATCTGGGCAACGGTGTTGCTGCCGAACAGTCCCGCCCCGATGACTCCGACCCGGACTGGTGACTCTCGATCAGCGAGCTTTCGCGATGTGTTTAGCATCGCTAGCTTTGTTTTTCGGTGGCCTACTAAGTGTGACGCAAACTGGCATAGAGTGTCCAGAGTCGAATAGTGCCGCCACCAAGGCTCTTGCCGCGAGATTCGATAACCACGTTTATTTTTGGCCGCTTTGGGGGCGTCTCCCGCTGGGGATACCCCTTTGTCAAATCCTGCTTATCGGAGAACATTTGTACATCGTCACGGAGGGGTGGTGCAGTATTGAGATGTGATCCTCTGTTAAATCTCAGATCTTCAGGGGTGGGGGATTGCACTGCCACGGGTCTATTGAATCCGCAGAAGGCGAGGGGATTCACGACTTGAGGGCCTGTTCGACGTTGTAGACGGCAGCGGTGAGCGAGATTTCACGAAATTGGCGATACCACGCTCGCGCTCGGACGGCGGAGCCGTACGAGCGCTTGATCACCGAGTTCACGCACTCGCAGATCGATCGTTGATGATAGCGTTCGCTCTCGATCCGCGCGTTGTGCGCGTGATCGTAGGGCGCGAAGACACGGTGTTTGATCAGCGAACGGACGCCTTCGGCCCAGAGAGCCTCGCGGAAGCTCATGTCGTCGTAGCCCTTGTCGGCGGCCAAACTGAGCAGGTCGCCCGCGTTCCGCAGGGCGACCTGCGGACCGACGTTCGTCCCGTTTGGCCACTTCGCACTACAGTGAACGTCGATCACCGCGCCCTGAGCGGTATCGACGAGAAACGTTGCCTGGATCGTTCTGACGTCTCGGTCACACCGCTTGAGATAGTGGCTCGACGCCTCCCGGCGGTCGAAGTAAGTGGCGTCGATGGCGGCGTGGCCTGACTGGTCGAGCAGCTCCGACTCTCGTCGGAGCAGCTCTCGCCAGACAGCCATCGGTGCGTGATCGAAAGACTTGCACAACGCCGATGGACCGATGAATTCGCCCCGTTGGAGTGCGAGCCGGGCTCGCATTCGCTCCATCTCTTCGGCCCAGTCGAGAACTTCGCTGAGCGTCGCTTCCATATGAACACGGAGGAAGTGCAGGACGGCGTGCTTCCAGCCGGCAACGGAGTTGCCGGCAGGATCGCGGATCTGCATCAGCGCTGCATCGGTGAGTTTTCGTGCGATCGAGACAGCTTGCTTGACGAAGCGGAAGAAGCCAGTTGTGCAAAAGGTCCTCTTTCGCTTCAACGCTGTCGTTCTAACGACTCAACCTGCTGCCGTCGGTGGATTCAATAGAACCCACTGCCACTAATCACACTCCTTCTCGTTCTACCGAATCAGACAAATCAACATCTGGTACAGACCTCCTGGACTTTCCGATAATTATAAGTATGCACAGCTTGGGTAGACTGTTGTTAACAATGGTGAACAGACGAGACGTACTAAAGGGCAGCGTAGGACTATCTGCGGTAGGGTTCGTAGGACTTAGTGGTTGTACGGGCAGTAGCGGCGGAGGGAACAGTAGCGGCGGAGGGAACAGTAGCGGCGGAGGGAACAGTAGCGGTGGAGGGAACAGTAGCGGTGGAGGGAACAGTAGCGGTGGAGGGACTATCCGAGCTGCGACGGTGTTCAACCAGGATCATATCCAAGCACGAATACTCAAGCGGGGAGTAAACAACTTCATCGAGACCGCCGAGGGCGACTACAGCCTGGACCTCCTCGCCGGTTCCATCGGGGGAGAAGAGGACCAGATGGAGGCCGCTGCGAGCGGGAACGTCGACATCCACAGCACGAGCTACGGTGGCCTCACCAACCGATACGCTTCCGGCTATGGGTTCCTCTCGGCACCGTTTGTTGCACAGAGCTGGGAACACCTCCAGGCGATGGAGAAAGAGTACGTGGAGGGTGAGAATGGACTGAATAGCGTACTCTCTGAGGAAGGAGGCCAGCGGGTCATCCGAGCGGCGTACCGCGGCGTCCGTCACACCACGTCGAACAAGCCGGTCAAGTCACCAAAGGATCTCCAGGGTGTCCCAATGCGGATGCCGGAGATCAGTTCGTGGATCGCCCCTTGGAAGACCATCGGCGTCGATGTCACACCCGTCCAAGCCGACGAACTGTACTCCGGTCTACAGACCGGCGTTGTCGAGGCGTCGGAGGGCCCGATCGGTCAGTTCGTCGATTTCAGCCTCTACGAGGTCCAGTCGCACTTTTCGAAGACCGGGCACATGATTCAGGCGTACCCGCAGGTCGTCAGCACGTCGTTCTGGGACGGGCTCTCGGACAGCGAGAAGGAGACGTTCAATACGGCCGTCGACGACGCGGTCAACTGGGGGTACGAGACCATCCAGAGCGAGTTCGAGGACCTGACGCAGATGGTCCAGGAGGAGCACGATACTACGGTTATTCCCGCCGATGAGGTTGACCAGCAGGCGTTCCAAGAGACCGCCGCCCCGGAGATCAGACGTCTATTCGAGGAGAACTGGAACACAAGCTACGACGACGTACAGAGCCTGGTATAACTTACCGACCGCGAGTCCACCACAACCATTGACATCACATAACATCCTTGAGAAGGTTCACACGATGCTGGAGATCGTTGGCGTCGCGCTCGTCGCCGTCATCGGCGTCACAGTAACCCTCCGGGTCGCCTCACGTCCGCTCGACTTCCTTCCCGACCTCCTCTGGACCGGCGAAATCGCTCGCTACAGTCTCGTCCTCCTCACCATCGTCGGCATCCCTTACGCGATGCGAACGAACGACCACATCTCCATCCGACCCTTGCTGAAGTCCTTTTCCGGGAATTACCAGACAGTTCTATTCATGGTGACGAACGTCCTCATCACGGTGTTCTGTCTCTTCATCGCCTACTCGTCGTTCGTCGTCTCCAGGCGAACGCTAGGCAACCCGCTGCCGACGGTCAGGTGGCTGAACTACGGGTACGTCAACCTCGTCATGGTCGTGATGTTTCTCCTGACGGCGGTCTACACCACCAATGACACGCGGGGCCTCTGGCGGGAGTATCGGACACCGAATCATGAGGAGACGGAAACCTCAGAGGCCAGCACGGAGGCTCGTCGATGAGCGGCGAGATACTACTGGCGCTGGCCTTCCTAGTTGTCCTCCTATCCCTCTATCTGCTGGGAGTACACGTCGCGTTCGCCATCGGCATCTCGTCGGTAGTGATTATGCTGTTGCCGTTCGGTCCCGGGTTTAATGTGCAAATCGTCGCCCAGCGTTTCTACACGGGGTTGAACAGCTTTATCCTCATCGCCGTCCCGTTCTTCCTGCTCGCGGGACGCATAATGAACGAGGTTGGGATGACCGAGGACATCTTCGACTTCGCCGAGGAACTCGTCGGACCCGTTCCAGGCGGACTAGGACACGTCAACGTCGTCGTCAGTATGATATTCTCCGGGATGAGCGGCTCGGCCGTCGCCGATGCCGCCGGTCTTGGCGTCATCGAGTATCGCTCGATGGTGGACCGGGGGTACGACGAAAACTTCGCCGCGGGCATCACAGGCGCCTCCTCAACCATCGGCCCAATCATCCCCCCGAGCATCCCCATCATTGTCTACGGCGTTCTCGCGAACGTTTCTATCGGTGCCTTGTTTATCGCAGGGGTGGTTCCAGGTCTGCTGATGGGGCTCAGTCTGATGGGGATGGTACTTATCCTGAGTTTCCGTGGTGAAGACATCGGCACCGTTCAATCGTACGATCTTGGACGGCTCGGTCGAACGTTCCTCCGTTCGATTCCCGCTCTCATTACGCCTGTAATCATCGTGGGGGGAATCCTGACGGGAATGTTCACGCCAACTGAGGCTGCTATCGT
Source organism: Halococcus salifodinae DSM 8989 (assembly GCF_000336935.1). Lineage (NCBI taxonomy): Archaea > Methanobacteriati > Methanobacteriota > Halobacteria > Halobacteriales > Halococcaceae > Halococcus > Halococcus salifodinae. The sequence goes on from NZ_AOME01000024.1 coordinate 12,900, forward strand.
CGCGACAATCTACGCGCTGGCGGTCGGGTTCTTCTACTATCGAAGTCTGAGTTTTTCGTCGCTCTACAAGACCACTCAGAAGACATTCCTTGACACAGCTGTTCTGCTGTTCATCATCGGCATTGCGAACCTCTATGGCTATCTGCTGGTCCTCTCAGGCGTCCCTGACCTCATAGCAGGGCTACTGCTAACGGTATCGAGCGACCCGACAGTTGTCATCCTAATCCTCGCGGTAATCCTCCTGTTGCTGGGAACATTCATGGAGACGCTCGCCATCATCACTGTCATGGTGCCCATTCTCATCCCCATTTTTCCAGATATTGGAATAAATCCTCTTTCCTTCGGGATTATAATGATGGTTGTCCTGATGATAGGCATCATCACGCCACCGTTTGGTATTGCACTATTCTCGCTTGAACGGGTGACCGACAGGAAACTTGAACAGATTGTCCGGGGGGTCGCTCCGTTCTACATACCGCTAATCCTCATTGCGCTAGCGCTGATCCTCGTTCCAGACATCGTGCTTGCGCTCCCCCGCTCGTTCGGACTTACTTGACTGGCGAACACTTCTCTCGACGCCAGGCAGGCGTTTGTAGCGCGTCGTGACTCGCCAACCGCCAATCAGACGGCCAGGACTTACACCACCTCCGAGAAGAACGCGCGTATCGCGCTGTTCGCGCGCTCGGGACGTTCGTAGTGCGCGAAGTGCCCCGCATGCGGAAGGCTGTCGAACTTACAGTTCGAAAAATACTCGTCCAATCGGTCTGCCCACTCGACTCTGAGGACGGGATCGAGTTTTCCCCAGAGGACGCGGGTGGGTACGTCTATCGTCGGCAAGGACGGCGCTCCCTCGCGCATTAGTCGTTTCCGGGCTTCGTCCGCCGCCACGTACCAGTTGAAACCGCCTTGGAGATTCCCCTCACGTAGGAAGTTGTCAATCCAGGCTTCATGATCCTCTCGGTCGAACGCCTCCGGGTCGTCGGCCCAGTGAGTGAGGAAATGCCCGATATACGTCGCACACGACTCGCGGGACGAACCAACAAGGGCGGCGGCCCACGGCTGCTGGTTGAACGACTGGTACCATATCTCGCCGATCCATTCGGCGCGAAGCCACCGGTCGCCGATGCCGGGATACGGACAGTCGAAGAAGAACAGCCCTGTCACCGATTTCGGGTACTCCCGCGCGAACTGCTGGGCGATGAGTGCACCAAGGTCGTGGCTGACGAGTCCAAACTTCTCGATATCCAGCGCCGTCGTCAACGCTTGTAGGTCTGCGACGTGGTCCCCGACAGTGTACCCTTCTTTCGCCGGTAGATCCGGCTTCTCGGTCGCACCGAATCCGCGGAGGTCGGGCGCGACGACATCGTAGGTCTCCGAAAGAGTCGTTAGGTTCTTTCGCCACGTCCGCCAGAACTCCGGCCAGCCGTGGAGGAAGACAAGAGGGTGGCCAGCGCCTTCTCGGACGTAGTGGATGTCAATACCGTTCGCCGAGACCTGTGAGTGAGAGAATAGCATGATTAGTAGCAATACTGCGAGGGGTATAAGTAAATATTTTCTTGTGGTCAGAATGACACCGTTAACCTATCTCGGTTTGACAGAGGTTCCTCAAGCACTCACCTATCAAGCGAACCGAGATCGAAGAATGCAACAGAAGTAATTAAATCATATTACTGATCGACGACCCGCCTAATCATTCCTTAGATAATTGTACCGGAGGACAGTCAGTAAACGGAGTACTAGAAGCTACGGATTCAAAAGCCAGGTGTGGAACGGATAGCACCATGGTACAGTGACCGATACCACACCCGGCAATATAGTCTTTGAGAAGTTTTATTATAAATGTTTGCCCTGTCGACCTCGCGCAGTTGTGGAGGCGCTCGAACACCAATCGCTCGGCTTTCTGCCGCTCTTACTCCTCGGGAACAAGGCTCTCCCTCCTGGTGAGGGGGCGTTCTTTGTCGATCTGCGCGATCACGTCATTGAGTTGGAAAGCAGGACGCTCTGTTGGATGGAAGGCTTTACCACGGTCGCATGTCGACGTTCTACCGGTATGCCCACTACCAGTGACCGCGTTCTCCGAGTCAGTTGAACAACAGCGGTTCGACCGATTGATGAGCCTCTCACCCAGCGCTAAGCTCGTGTTCGTCGTTCTCCAGAACGACCACCCACTCACCACCCAGGAGATACACGAAGAAACACTTCTCCCGCCCCGAACCGCACGATACGCGCTCAACAAGCTCACCGACGCAGATATCATCAATAAGCGGGTCAATCCACACGAACCGCGTTCACAACTCTACACTCCACAACCTGTTGCTGAACGGTAATCGACTACGGGTCTCTGTGGTCCAACAGCAGCCCCTGCGCTCAGGGGCCCTGAAACCGTCTCCCGAAGAGAAATTGAGCTATTGGATAATTCCAGAAAACCAGCATCCACTACTCGGGGATGGCCATCGGAACCCCTACTGAACGGAATGCGAGGGGTAGGATTCGAACCCGCGAACCCCTACGGGAGCGGATCTTAAGTCCACCGCCTTTGGCCAGACTCGGCCACCCTCGCCCACTCACGTCTCGATAGTCATAGGCATGGTCGTTTCGGTCGGGCGGGAATTTCCCGTCACCTTCGCCATCCAAGGCCGGGTTCTCTGGCATCCTAGTCGACAGCGTATCGAAACAGTCTCACACGTACCCTAACGTCCCGCTCTCTCTTCGGCCGATTCACCCGGTTTAACGAGAGGTCCCCGAGCTCACGTCCGTAGCGGGGCGTCTCTTCCAGAGGGGTCCTTCGGCAAACAGACCTATAAGATCTCTTCGCGTACACCGAAATAATGGCGACATGCTTCGTCCCGACCCATGTGCGGTCCGCAACACCAGTCGTCGAAACTGACCACGAGCGCACTATCACTGAACGCGATGCATTCGCCAGATTCGCCGACTGTGTCGCCGATTTCGATGTCTCATCGGTCGATCTGCACCCAGACCATGCCCAGCAGGCACCCGCACAGACACTGGTTGCTCCCGAGACAGCAACGCGCACCAAATCCCCACTCGCGCGTGTTCGTGGCGCATACCGTGACTCCGTCATGAGCGTGCCTCACTACGACGAGGAGTACGACGACTCGCTTCTCGAGAGTCTCACTGGGGAATTCAGCCCCGAGGTTGCTGCCGCGGTACTCACTAACGATCAGCTTACGCCCCACCTCCGAGACCGACTCATCGACGCTACTCACCAAGCCCGAGAGAGTCGACACGCCCTCTTACAGGGTCTCAACAACGAACGCACCGCTCTCGAAGCTACCAACGAGAACCTCACCCGCCTTGGTGCTGATCTCGATGACGTCCTCTCCGCTCAGTCATTCCACACATGGACTGGTGAGGAACTCGCGACCGCGCGAGAGTGCATCCACGCACGCCAGCAAGAATGTGATCAGCTCGCCGCCGACCGCCAAGCCACCCTCCAAAAACAGCGGATTCCCAGCACTCACCACATCGATCACGAGTTCACACAGTATCTCTACGAGTCACTGCCAGTGACCTATCCTGTTTTGACGGATATCACCAGTCTCGTCGGGACGCTTCGTACCGCCCAACACGGTGTCGAACGCGCGCTAAACGCGCGAAATTCCGAACCCTGACCTGGAGCTACCCCTTGGAACTCCCTCGGGTGTCCGTGTGCGCTCGGTTCGGAATTGACCGTTTTGAGTCTCCTGCTCGTAGTTACTCGTCCTTAGCTCTCTAAGCGCGAGTAACACGCATTTCTGCTGGAGGGATTAGTAATCAAATCTATACGTTAGATTGCATACTCACCGGCGGCTGTCAGAAGCGCCGTGCAAGATTCAGAGGGTGTATGCAGCACGACACCCGAAGCTCGATGCCGTTTTCGTATTTCTTAATGGTATCTTCCCGCTCCCGCTCGTTCATAGATGGACGAGGCCCTCACCGATTTCAAATGGAGGCCTCGGAAACCCCCGCCTATTTATAGCAAGAGAGGTACGAACGTTCGTACCTCGCTACCAATAGACGGCGACCGGCTTGATCGCGATTAAGGGCTCGTCCGAGGAGAAGAGATCTGCATCGATGTTCAACCCCTCCGAACTGTTCGCACCATCAATACTATCTTCGAAGTCGCTGCGGAACTCCTCCATCTCGTCCCTACTCATCACCGTATCAGCCACCCGCAGTACCTCGGCATAATCCCACTCACCATCCTCCGAGATCTCCACAACCCGGCCGAGCGCCGTGTACTCTTTCACGGCTAAGAACTCGTTAGGCTCTGTCTGGATGTGATTATCCGCCAGCAACATCCCGCACTGCGTGAAGGTGCCATCAGCGCCCTTCGTCTTGTCCTGGTCAAGATCCAACAGCAGACACGTGTTCTCCCCGTAAATCACGTTGAGCGCTTCATCGAGGTCCTCACTGATAACATCGCTCGCGGACGTGCCGACACGGTCCAGCCCCGGGTTCTGACCGACACCCAGCATATCGGCAAACGAATTCTCCCCCTGCAGGCCGAACGGATCGTCCCCGCCCATCATCCCCATCGGGTCTTCCTGCTGCATCCGGTCGCGGGGATCTTCTACGCCCTCTCGGCCGCCACCGAGGTCGGGCCGGCCCTCATCGCCGCCCTGGTCATCCTCAAGCGTTTCGAGACGCTGGGATATCTCCTCCAATTCTTGAATGGCCACGAGGCGCTTGATCGCGAACAGCTGGCGATACAGGGGATCGGTCATTCCCGTCCCGGTCACCTCGACGACGTCACCGGCCTCCAGATCATCATCCACGGACTTGATCAGGCCTTTCTCATCTAGGTCGTTCCGCAGCTGGGTGTGCAGGCCCTGGTCGATGACCCGGTCTGTGGTCTCGGTCATGCGCTGCGCTGAGACGGACCCGCCGAGGTTGCCCTCCAAGCCGAGCTTTCCGAGCCACTCAAGAAGCGGGAGTGCTGCCTCCCCCTTCGCTCCGGCGCTGGCCTGACCGTCGACGTTCGTCTCGTTGCCTTGCTGGCGGGATTCCGGAATCCATCCGTGTAGGGAGGCATACCAGCTGTCGAGTGTTCCGGGATCGAGGTAGACGTAGTCACGGACCGCGAGGTCATCTCCGGAAGAACCGAACATACTCAGAAGCACACCCGCGTGCGCCATTAAGTGACAGCCAACCACGGTGAAAGTGATTAGCGGCGCAGTGATTAGAGTGCTATTAACTGTATATCTGATTACACCTATTGTAATTTCCTTGAGACAAAAAGATTCAGAAAGATAACTGTTAATATACAACAACTATTGATCCCGTAGCCACAGAGTTCGTCATCAGCCAAGGGTGCTGAATATGCGCCCTGTATCTTGCACGCCGATTTCAACACGTCGACAACCTGTGATGTGAGAAACTCTGAGAATCAGTGCTAACCCCCTATACCTCTCCATGATTCTCAAGGAAAACACAGTGACCCGCGACGACCGAGTGAATGTTACCCCACCAACCCAAGATCATTCAGACGTCTGATGATCTCTTCCAAGGCTGCTTCGGCTTCGTCGTGAATCTTCGCCCCCGTAATCACCATTTTCCCCGATCCGAACAGGAGTGCGACCACATCGGGGTCGTCGAGCCGATAGACGAGACCAGGAAACTGCTCGGGCTCGTATTCGACACTTTCGAGCCCCAGCCCGATCGCAATTGCATTCAGATTCAATGTCTCGCCGAGGTCGGCACCTGACACGATATTTTGGACCGTTACGTCAGGTGCCTCAACATCGATCCCGAGCTCTACCAGTGCACCCACGGCCGTATGGACTGTCTCCTGAACCTCCTCGATGCTTTGCGCTCCCGTACACGTGATCGCCCCTGACCGGAAAATTAGACACGTCGCTTTTGCATCGTCTGGTCGGTAGATCAATCCCGGAAACTGTCCTGGGTCGAAGTCCGCGCCTGTGAGATCCATCGCAACCGATTCCAGATCGATTTCCTGGCCGATCCCCGATGAGGCGACCACGTTCTGAGTTTCGAGTGTCGCTACCGGATCGTCGACAGTATCTTCGCGGGTCATTTTTGAGCGATGGCGTGTCCCAATGAAGAGATGTGGGGTTCCTCGACCAACAGTCCGCTGATCGCGAGAGAGTGTGGATTACTCATCAAGAGCAATTCTCCGCCGGTGCATTCGGTGAAGGAAATCAACCAGTGTCACTCCCAGAACTGGTCTATGGAGATGGCCATCTTAAACCTCGGGAGATAGGGTGCACCCACTGGGAAATGCCCGAACCACGAAGTAAATCATCCGAACTACCTCAGCGTGCTGTGAGATTCTACTTCCACTATGCTTGGCAAGCGTATATGCAAATCTCCGACGGTATCCAGAACGAGGGTGATTCGCCCTCCAGAGGGAGAGTGCCCGGGACCGTCACACGCTCCGGATCTCTTCGGGTCCCAGAAATTCAAATCGACCCATGACCACACAGAATTCCAGTTTTGGCACCTGCCCGTCTTGCGAGACGGGGATCCCTGCAGGGTTGGTCCTGATCGAGTATGAACGCGCAGACGAATCGGCTGCGTTCGCCGAATGTCCTGGCTGCCGAGAAGTCGTTCGTCCACGCTAACCCGGTATGAGCCAGGGATTCCGCTGGGACACAGACAATGAGTGTCGAACCCACCGACCAACTCCTGTTAGCTCCAGTCCGTCCGCTCAATCGAATAGCCGCCACACTCGGGACATACCTGCCGTTGGACCCTGAAACAGGCTCCACACTCCAGACACTCGTATGCAGGCGGCTCTCCCCGATCACCGCGTGTGAACACCGCTCGCAGCTGTGTGAATCCCTTCATCGAATTACCATCCGGCGAGGATATCAGGTGCGGTCCGCTCCGGACTCGGACGACGCTTCAGTCACGTCTTCGTCGGCAGGTTCGTCCGTCGTGTCGAGACTTTCCAGCGCCGCAATCGCGCTCTCCCGATAGACGCTGATCGACCCCCCATACTCCTCGCGAGCCATCTGGGCGTACTCGTTGGTCTCAGCATCGAAGCCCTGGAGCCGCTCGATCGTCTTCTCGGCGGTCTCGACTACCCACCGGTCCCGAGCTGTCTCTTCGACCCGATTAATCGATTCGGGGCGGACTGCCACGTTGGTATCACCCTCATCGGTCTCGTAGCTCCGGGGTTTGCCCACGACCGCGACGTACGCCGGCGTCTCGATCTCCCGGAGTGAGTTTGCCGCCTCGGGTTGATACTGACCAGCGTACGCGTAAAACGTGCCTGTCGGATCGACCACGCGACCCTTCCAGTATTCCGAGTCCGACCCGACATCTTCGGTCTCGGTGAGCGTCCCCACGAAGAACAACCGATTCGCCCGCTCGCCCGTCGGCAACAGCGTGTAGTTCGGCGCGAGTTCGTCGTCGGACTCTTTGAACATATAGGTCGCGTCGTTGAACTCCCGTGCAAACAGCCGGCGGGCAACCTCCCGCCCGGTACTCGCAGTTGAGCCACCGGACGAGCTCGCATCCCCATCGCCATCGTCAGCGCCATTTCCATTCGCGCTCATCTACAGCGACCTCGCTCTGATCAGCACGTTCTCAGCATCCGTGTGCGGCCCCAGTTGCTCGAACTCGTTGGCGAGGACGTACCGACCGAGGGTTGGCCCCTCGATCCGATAGTACTTCCCGAGGATTTTCTCGCTGATATCGTCCGCAACCACGCTCGTATCCAGTGCGTCCATCGCGCGTTCTTTCGCCTCGTCAAGCGAAATTCCTGCAAGCTCTTCAGTCATCTCCTGGTTGAAGATCGTCTCGTGGACCTCGCGCCCGTCGTCGATCACGCCCTTCACGCGAAGGTCGAACTCGCCTTCGACCTCGCCGTGTTCGGAACACCGTCCGTTCTGGAGCACGCGCGTGCAGTCGTCGTCGGGACATCGCTTGATCAATCCACTCCCGCTTTGCATGTCGACCAGCGCGCCCTCGATCTCGGTGGTGTTGTCGCCGACTTCGATCTCTTCGTCGGTGTGCTCGATCGTCGTCGTGCGATTGAGTTTGACCGAGAACTGGCCCTCGTACTCGTCAGTGACGACGTTCCCGAGATGGTAGACCTCGCCTTCTTCGAGCGTGTCGAGGTCGGATTTCGCCCACGCGGTGAACTTGATCCGTCCACTGGTATCGCCCAGCAGGCCGACCTGGCCGATCGCATCGCTGCGTGGCTCCCACAGCTCGACCACCTTCGCGGTAATGTCGATCCACTCTTCGGCGGTCTGGATCGAGTCGAGCTCACGGTGTTCGTTGGCGTCGTCCAACGAGTCCTGATCGACGTCCACCTCGTCGTAGTAGGTGCTGGTGACGCTCCGGCGAGCTTCGTCGATGGGGACCTGATAGTCGTTGACGAGCGTGTCGAGGCGATCTTCGACCTCGTCGACGGTGAGATCGGTCTGGTCGGCGAACTGGTCGTGGATGTCTTCGGCGTGCGAACGGAGATCGGGCATGCGTTGGAATCGTCCTGCCTCCATGTGTGTTCGATGGGAGACGCCTGCGGTTGGCGACTAGCACCCAAAAACATCCGGGAAGAGGAGTGAAAGTGAATCTGCTGGCACTTCACCGGCCACGAATCAGTCGTCTTGGGAGACATCCAGTCCGCAGAAACGGGACCGAGAACAGGATCAGGGGTAGAGATCGTCACCCGCTCTCTGGCGGGGATAGAAGTTCTGAACCGCCGACTGACGAGTATAGTACAAGATCTGGCAGGCTGCACCGAACACGGCAAACTAGTCTGTAGCCTTCACCGACGACGCTATCGATTATTCCCGGTTCATCACGTTCGTGCTCCCGCAGTCGGGACACTGCGTCATCGTTCCCAGCGGAGGAGAATCAACTGAGTCCCACTCACCACTGCCGGGAGCGGCTTCGAACCCACAGCTCAGGCAGCGCGATGGCAGCGTTGGCGAACTACTCCGTGCCACAGTAGACCCCCGGTTTCGGCAGTGTCCCCACTGCTTCGGTCTCCGATTCCGGATCATCGGTTTCGACATCGGGCCGTGTCATAGTAGCACACACCATGCCGGGGTCTGTAAAGATACCGCTGCCGAGCAGGCGATCAGTTTCGGTGGCGGCGTACGTCGTCGGTGTCCGTCCCGTGCCACGAAGCTTGGGAAGCACCTGTCATAGTCGGCCAAATCTCTCCTGAGTAGCCCGGAACGGCTATAACGAATTCGATACTCACCGCTCCGGCCAGGTCCGAGGAAGAGAATGGTCGAGACTTTCCGGTGTAGTCGCCAGTATTTTTCACATCTGTGTCTGAAAAACTAGACATCAAATTAACAGAGTAGTGCCTGTTTGAAATTCTATGGATAAACGGGGGAGGGACATCCGGACACGGCCAGCAAGGTGTAGCGAGTGTGGTACCATTTTCGTTGCAGGCGTGACAAAGAAAGGAGCGTACATGATGGGCAATGAACGCTGTACCTGTGGCCCCGAGGAGTTCGAGGTAATCGCTGTAGAGGGATCGAAACCGGAGAACGCCTCGTAACGGTACTACGCCGGGATCGGTTCGCGCTTCTCTTTATCCTCGTCCGAACTGTAACTGCCGCTCTTGGCGAGTGCGTCAGCAATCTTCTCGGCCAGCAGCATCAACGCTTCCTGGTGTTTCCCTTTCTTCGCGAAGACGTGCTCCGGCTGCACTACCAGCTCGTCGTACTCCTCGAACGCCTCTGCGTCAATCCCGTACTCGATCTCTACGTGCTGTTTCATGGCGCGGAGCAGCGCGTGAACCTGGATCGATTCGTCTTTTCTCATAGTGTTAGAACTATACTCTGGAGAAGGACAAGTCTTTTTGATGCATTAAAGAAAATCAAGGTCTCGTTGCGTCAAACCGCCAATTCCAGCGACTTTACCGCTGTCACACGAAGGCAGTGTTTAGTTCAGCGAGCTTGAGAAGCGAGCAGGTCGTAGCGAGTGCTGCACAAGAAACTCGGAGAACTGCTCAGAGAAACGTTGAACGTGGATTGTGATCTGTCCCGTTTCGAGTTGATAAGAGCACCGAGCGAGCAAGGTGTGGGAGACGACAAGAACTGGCGTTGTGAATCGGCCAGCGAACTGATTGGCGTTGCGTTCCTGCTGTTGTTACTTCCAGTCGTGCTCCCGCAGCCGGCCAGCAGCGCGAGTCCGGCCGTCGTGCTCGCCGCAAGGAACTGTCGTCAATTCGTCGAGGATTGGTCAGTCATGGAGTAGTTCGGTTTCGTTCTGGTTGTGTGACAGTGCATATACCCGTATCAATCACCGCCGAGGAGAGCCGCGAGCGCTCCGAACCCCGCCAGTACCCCCACCACGATCAGCACGATCGCCCCGAGGAGGAGGAACAGTATCAGGAGGAACCCGCCGAACACTCCACCGATAATCTTCTTCAGCACCCCCTGTTTGCGGCGACGGCGGCCAGCGCCAACACCAGCGGTGCCGTTGTAGCTCGGAGCAGGCAGCGAACTCAGATTTCCACTGCTGCCGACCTTCTGTGGGGCTTTCAGCCCGCCGGCCGTACACTGCTCCCCGAAGCCGACACCGCTCCCGATTTTCATGCCGCTGACGCTCTCCGGCGAGGAACCGGGAACTGTGAAACACGTCTTTGTGACCAACGAGTTCTCCCGGCCGCTGACCTGCACGATCGTACCCGTCTGTGCCCCGCTGAAGACCGAATGAGCGATTGTGATGTTGTGCGGTGGCGGTGACGTGTGCCCGCTGTACCCATCACCGGGACCCTCAGCACTAACCGATGGTTGATCGAGATTGTTGACGATCCGGCAGTTCTCGATTTTCAGCGCGCCGCCACTCCCGCGGACGAGGACCGGCGCACCGATTCCCTTACTCCCGACCGAGCCAACACGGATGTCGGCGTTCCGAAGGACCGCGCCACCGGCTTTCGCATAGCCGTTGTCGCCACGCTCGATTTTCACCCCGTTCGTCGAGAACACTTCATTGAATCCGCCGCCACTCGTCGGGCCTTTGTAGCGATCCTTGTCGATGACGAGCGTCACGCCGTCAGCCCAGCTCCCAGTGCCCGAAAACCGCAGCTGGCTCACCTCGTTGTTGACCCATTGTCCGCCTTTGATCTGGACGTTCCCCGATGTCCGACCGCCGTACACACCGTTGTCGGCCGCTCCTTGCGAGACGCAGTGACCGATCTGTGCTGTCCCGCTATTGCCGCTTCCAACCCAGAACATCGGCGCTCCACCTGAGTTTTTGTCGCCCGGCAGTCCGACATACTGGCCGACGACCCGCTCGGCGCGGGCGGTTGCTCCCTCCTCAGCCTGGAGCGCACACGGCGAGATTGCGAGGCTATCCGACACCCCCTCACCTGTGTTGTCCTGTACGCCGACGAACCGAATGTCACGCCCTTGAACGAACCCGCTTGATCCGATCACGATGCCCGTGCTGCTCTTCGAGCTTCGCTGATCCATCACGAAGTTCGCGAACAACCCGGTGCTCGCCCGGAAGTTGATGCGCGTCCGTGAACCACCCGCTGCAACGATCATGGCAGCGTTCTTGCCGGGCTTTGGCGGGCTGCTGGCCTGTTCGTAGCCAGCGCCGACCATCCCAAATGTGCCATCCACGCTCGCCTGAAACTGTCCCGAGAGCAGATATTTCCCCGGTGGAAACACGATGAGCGTCCCATCCTGCATCGCCGACCCATCAATGTCCTCGTGGATCGACCTCCCGCCCGACGGGTCACAGCCAACGTCTTTCACCGCATCGAGCACGCGGTCGAAGCTCGGCGACGTGGGCGATCCCGATCCCGAGCCACCGCTGGTGTTGCCGCCGGCACCGGCTTGCTGAGTCGGCCCGTCACCCATCCGCTGCTGGTAGTGCGTGTATTCGGCCTCAGCCCACGCACGTTCGGCCTTTCGTGAGGGCGAGCCATGCCTGTCGAAGCGGCTTCCCGCTGTTTGACCCAGCCCCGCCGACTCTCGATTCGCCTCCGCGCTCACAGTTTGGGCACCAGCGCTCGCGGAGAGCGCGACGGCGGCCGCGCCCGTCATGAACGTCCGCCGTGAGACTTCGACGGTTTCGCTCACCGTTACAGTCGCCTCCAGAGCGACGGTATCACGACGATCACCGCGAGGACGACGACAACCACTCCGAGGGGATGCGAGGCAATCCACGCCCCGACACCGCCGCCGCTGGAGTCAGGCGCGCTCGTTCCGGGTTGGCTCGTTACGACAGTAGTGCTCTCGCTGGCCGTGTCCGACGGCGTGGCGCTCGATACCGCCTCGGAGGTGGACGGCGAGCCGGTGATCGTTACGCTCGCCGTGTCGGTGATGACCTCCCCGCCGTCGGTGTAGCCGACATCCTGGAATCCGTCGGTACGGACGTAATCGTAGCTTCTGTTGCCGTCCGTGTCCCGAGAGGGGATGGCAACGAGTGTTTGGTCGCGTTGAACAGGCTGTAACAGCGTGATCGAGACGTTCCGGTGGGTTCCAGCCGAGAGGTACTGAGAGTACCCGACCGAGGTTTGGGTCGGATCGCCGCCACGAAGGTAGCTCTGGTTGTGAACGACGACGAACCCGCCTTGGGGCAGCGTCACCGATCGGATGGTTACTTCGACGCCATCCGTGCGCTGGTCGGCGAAGCGGATACTCGCGGTCGGCGTGGGTGTCGCGTTCGGGTCTTCGCGCGACCCACGAATGGTGATATAGCCGCTATCCAAAACGAGGCGAGCGGGAGAGCCTGATTCGTTAACGAACGGGCGGTCAGTGGCCCGCCCGGAGGTGATGAACTCGAAGCGGCTGTTGTTGTTGCTGTCCCGGTACAGCACCGCCTCATAGGTGCCGGTGCTGTTGAGCGTCGTCCGATTAGCGACCCCGCCCGGCGGGCTGCGATTGACGCGCAGCGAGACGTTCCAGTGAGTGCCCGCGTCGAGGCGCTTGGAGACCGCGATCGTACTCTCTTCCAGAATTCCTTCTTCGTCCGGGCCGGTGCTATCGAGCACGACGAAGCCGGGTTCCGACAGCGTTACCGATCCGACTGTGACCGTCGAGCCGTTGATCGTCTGATTCGCCAGCGAGACCGTCGCAGTAGCGCTCGCGTTGGTTGCGTTGGTCGCGTTCGTCGTGTTCGTCTGCGGGGTTGCAGTTTGGTTCGTACTCTGGGCGTCAGCAACACCGGCCGGCGAGAGGGTCGCCGGCCCACCGAGAAACGCACCAGGAACGGTCGCAACGACCACGAGCGCGATAGCGACCATGCCAGCACCGAACAGCGCAGAATTCGCCGTCGGGCTATCCGCTCGCAGCGAGCTCAAAGAGAGCCGCCAGTTCGAGACCGGCAGGAACGGCTTGACGCCCCGAACGGTAATCACGTCACCGAGCAGGTGCGCTAGCACGCCGTAGGCACCGATCGTGAACCCGAACAGCGCGAACCCCCATCGGCTCACGTTTCCGCGGGCCTGCTGCTGGAGCGTCGTGACGATCTCGGCCGGCGGAAGGTTCGGGATCATTTTGAGCACGCCAGCGACGATCACCATCGAGACGATGATCGTCCCCGCTCCCTGNATCGCCCACGTCGCCGAGCTTCGACCGCGTGCTCGATGCGGTGAAAGACGTTGGCTGTGACCCGTCGGGCGGGAGGTCGATCCACGAGCACCGAGAGCAGGCTATACAGCAGATCGAACCCGGTCCCACCGAGGAGCCAGCCGGCCGCGCCGAACACGCCCCCGACGACGAGCACCGAGAGCAGCGAATGACTCACGCCGCGATGGTTCAGTACCGGCAGGTGAAAGTCGCGGTCGGGCAGCGGTTCGACGGCTTGAATCCCGAGCCAGCAGACTCCGGCGAGCAGAAGCTTCCCATCGCCCGCGAGCACGTATGCCAGCGGTGCGAACGCCAGCAGAGTCATGCCAGTATGGCCTTGTCTGTTCATGCTCAGTTCTCATCCCCGTGATCGCAGCACAACGAGTCGCTGTCGACCTCGATACGCCGGTCGATCTTCCTGATTTCAGTCTGTGCGTCGATCAGCCAGTCTCGGAGTTCGTTCTGGAAGCGTGATTCGACCTCTTCGGGTGGGAGCGGTGAATAGACGAGACCGATGCTGCCCGTCTCGAACGTGCGTTCCTCGCGTTCGACGAGACCGGCATCATGCAACGCGCGAAGCGATTTCGCAACATACCGACGGTGGCGATCAACGACCTCAGCGATACGGTCGATCTTACTGTCGGGATGTTCGACCACCGCAATATACGCGCGGACGTGTGATTCTTGGAGATCGAAGACCGAAAGCAGCGCCTCTTGAGCAGAAGAGGGATTGCGGAATATCTCGCTGATTTCCTTCGACTCGACCAGTGGTGTGATGTCAGTTCCAGTCGGGGTATCAGTATCGCCCATACCCCCGTTCCCTGCTGCATATAGGAGTAAATAGAGCGGCCATGTGATTTATTTGTAGAATTCTTCTGTTATTTTGGCGTCCGGTTTAGTGTGAATATTTTGTGCAGATTAAATGATATGCCCGCTCTATTTTTACCTTTATGTAGAGGTGAGAGGTCACATCGGCATCATACACACGAAGATGCCCAAAATTGCCCATGTCAGTTACGCTCGCAGATGTTCAGGATCAGGTTGCATCGCTCAAGCAGGGAGCCTATCGGACAGCTCCAGTCCACGCGACGCTCGCCAGTTGGTCGTTTGTCGGCCTCGAACGCCTCGGTGAGAAGGCAACGAGTACCCGCAAACGGCGAATGTCGCTGCTCTCGGTGGGGCTGATGATGGCTTTCATCGGTCCCGCAGCCGCGCAGGTCAGCTGTAGTAGCGGCCCGCTGTCGTTTCTGAGCAAGATTCACTCGCTCATCACCCAGGGAGCGGGGACGATCATCGTCTCGATGGTGATCGTCGCTGGCGTGCTCAAAATGATCCCCATGCGTGGGACGAACAGTTGGGGGAACGCACTCATCGGCAGCGTCATCGTCGGCGTGCTCTTCCTCGTCCTCGGGCCGGCGGTGGTTGATCTCGCTGACCAGAGCACGGGCATCAACCTCGATGCTCAGTGTACCAGTGGCGGTGGCGGCAACAGTAGCGGGTGATTCAGCGGCGCTTTCGCTCCCGATTATGCACGTGTCACCATTTTCAACCGATCAGGACGGGAGATTCGGTCGTACAGTCACCATCGCCCTCGTTGCCGCTCTGTTTGTGAGCACGATAGCTGGAGCCATCGCTGCTCCACCCGTCGCTGCCCAACAGAACGGCAGCGAACAGGACGGAGGCGGTGATTCCATCACGAAACAGGAGTTCCGCAACTGGATCAGCAAAGTGATGGGTATGGAAAGTAAGGGTGCTGCTCAGGAGGCGGCCCGGAAGAACCCCGATAAGGTTGACATCCTCGCACGCGCGTTCAAGCAGAATGTCGACACATCGCTTTCAGGCACCCGCCTCACGGATACGATCAAACAGCGCCCGCAGTACGTCATCAACACCATCAAGCAAGCCTCCGGTGGCGGGCCGTTCCCCGCGCCGGTCGCCGCAGCGAACAACGGCGGCGGAGGCGGAGGTGGAGGCGGGAACAGCACGAACGAAAGTGCCAACGGGACGGCCGAGAACGGAACAGCCGGGAATGGGAGTGAGGGAGGCCCCACGTCGAACGAGTCGGTCAACCGCATCATCAGCGAGTTCACGTCGAAAAATCTCGGCTACAACCAACTCTCGCAGGAAAACAAATCGCGGGCGAACGACATCCTGCTGTCGGTCACGCAGGGCAACCTCAGCCAACAGCAGATCAACTCGAAGTTCACTAACCTCGAACAGCTGTTTGCGAACGCCAGCGGCGCGGGGAACCTCGGCAGCACTGGACTGAAAGAACAGCGCCGCCAGATCGTCATGGAGTACGTCGGTGAGCGCGAGAAGCACAATCCGATCCCAAAGATCGACATCGACATTCCGGGGCTGCTGGATCAGAAACTCGAATCGTTTGCCGATTCGATGCGCGAGGGCGCGGCGGGCATTCTCAAGAAGGTCTACGGACTCGCCTTCTCGACACCCGTCCCGCAGAATGATGGCTGGCAGGGAGTTCTCGGCACGCCGACCAACGAGCCGTTCCAGTCACTCTACGAGCAGTTGCTCAAAGGCAAGCTCTACCCGGTGTTGAACTACCTGCTGGGGACGGCGGTGATCGTCATGGGCATTTCGTTGGTCGTGAACCCGCTCATGTCGCGCTTTCGCGCGCTCGATCTGGCGATCAAGTTCGTCTCGTTTCTGCTGTTGTACGTCTCGGCGTGGGCAGCGGTCACGCTCATGCATGGGGCCGTCGATGGCATCACGGTGTGGTTGCGGCCCTCCGAGCAGGCGATGGAGGCTCTCGCAACCAACGTCACGAAACTCAGCGCCGGAGCCATCGGTGCGTACTTCATCGGTGCAGGCGGGATACTGGCGAGCGTGTTCAGTCTGGGTGTCGAGCTCGGCTTGCGGAAGGTCGCACTCCAGTATTTCTTCCCGTATGTCTTCCCAGCCCTGCTGTTGCTGCTGTACGTCTCACCGTGGCGGCGGCTCAAAAGCTTCGCGAGCGTCGTCATCTGGCAGTATGTGAATGTCCTGACGATGGTGATTCCGATGGCGATACTGCTGAAAGCCGCAGCCATCGTCAGTTTCACGACCAGCGACGGTGTGGTGGCGATGCTCGTTCTGGTCGCGTTGTTCCTGTTCGCGGTGAGCATCCCGACGATCACGACATACACGTTCCTGCAAGTGCCGGGCAAAGCCGCCAGCGTCGGGAAATCCGCCGCCGCTGGTGCCGCAGATCGCGCCAGCACGGCCAAAGACAAGCTCGGATGGGATGGTGACGATTCGGCGAGCACGGGCACCGCGACCGCCGATACCAGTCCCGGCAGCCGCACCGAGCAGGCCGTCGAGGTCAGTACCGACGGCGGAACGACGGGCATCCCGAGTTCGGGCGAACTCGCCCCCGAGCAGGTCGAGAACATCGACCCTACAGGCGGGTCGGCTACGACCGCCGGGCAAGTCCGCGATCTCGAACAGGCCGAGCATCAGGACCCGATGAACCCCTCGGCGATGAAGGAATCGTACTTCGAGGACCATCCCCAGCGGATGACGATGGATGAAAAACTCGCCAGCCAATCATGAGACAGAACCCACGCGAACTCATCAACGACATCCACGAGACCGTTAGCGACGACGACAGCGAGCGCAAGATCCTCGCTGACTATTCGGAGAACCCTACGATTTGGGGCTACTCGAAGGTCTGGCTGTTCTTCATGCTCATCCCGGCGATGGTCATGTTCCGGGTCTCGGCGAGCTATCTGACCGGCCAAAACCAACTCTACGGATTCATCGCGACGGTCCTGCTCGCCGGGCTGGGCATTCTCGCGACGGTCGCCTCGCCGGGCGACATGTCCGCCCGCGATTACTTCGAGGCGATCGTTTCCAGACACGCTCACCAGCAAGAGATGATTCACGACAGCGCACCCGAAGAAAGCCGACTCGAACAGCCGAAAAACGACTCGCTGCTCGGCCGGTTCGCACGCCTCCCACTCGTCCGCGACTGGCCGATCATCGGTGCGGGCGATTACAAGCCGACGCAGGAACTCGTCGCGCACAAGAAGCCCTACCGCGACGAGTACGCCATCGAGCTTGACGATGGAACGCTCATCGCTGGCATCCGCGTGCGGGCGATACCGCTCCGCCTGGAATCCACCGACGCTAAAGAGAAGGCTGAGAGAGCTGTCGCCAACGCGCTCGAAGGCACTGTCGATTACGACGCCCAGTGGATTTCGCCGACTCGCGTGGCGAACTTCGAGCGTCGACGTTCGGAATGGAAAGATCGCGGCCGCGAGTATCAGGCGCAGGCAGATCGCCTCACCAGTGCCGAGGGTGAGGAGATGGCCGTAGATGCGATACGGCAGCAAATTCTCGCCGACATCGCCAACGAGCGCGCCGCCGGGATCAACCTCTACGAGGACACCAAGCGCATTCGAGAACACTACATCATCGTCAGCGTTGACCCCGGCGAGGCCGTGATCGACCGTTCCTCGGAAGCCGGCGGTCTCGGTAGCGTGCCCGGCTTCCGGTGGTTCGTCGAGCAATACCGCCTCTACCAACAGTCCGGCTCCGAGGAGCATACCGCTACGCTCATCAGCAAGCTCGAACGCCGTGCGGACGATCTCGAACGAGAGCTGCGTCGTATCGACGGCCTCACGCCCACCACGCTGCCGTCCGAGGAGTTCTCGGAGGTCATCGCGGACTACTATCGAGGTACGAACGTCCGGGCTCACGAGGAATTCACGCAGACGATTCGTGGCTCGCCAGTTCCGGGCGACGAGGAAGCCGGCGACCCCGAACACGACGTGGGCTACCAGCACATCACCAACCGCGACCGTGCTGGTTCGTCTCCGTCGCCATCGCCAACGAGCGTTCACGCTACCGACGGCGGAGCAGCCAGCGAGAGCGAACCAGAACAGCCCGACCAGACAACCGACAGCGACCAGCGAGGCGATTCTTCATGAGCAACGCCGCTAACACCGATGAACAGGCAGTAGGCGAGTTGAACGAAAACGTGCTCGTGGGCCTCGCAGCCAACGACGAAGAACTTGCGTGGCGGTACAAAACCGCTCTCGCGCCCGATTCGTACAAGCGACACACCGACGGTGATGAAGTGAGCGGCGAGTACGGCGAGATCGACGGCGACTACTACACCCAGACGCTCGAAATCCGCGACTGGCCCGCGATCCCCGCTCACGGCTTCTTTGATCGCATCGTGTCGTTCTCGATGCCGAAAGTCGATGTGACGCTCTCGACGCATCTCACCGGGGAAGACGAGCGCGAAGCCGACCGGAACCTCGCAGGAGCGGCCGACTCGCTCAAAGGACGTGTCAAGAACCTCGCCAAAAACAAGTGGATACCCGATTACTTCGTCGAGGAAGCCGTCGAGGAGTACGCCGATGTGAAGCGCACGCAGAACACGGTATCTGCGTCGGAATACGGCCTCTACACCTCCCACACGTACATTGAGGTGCGAGCCCCGGACCCGGACACGCTCGATACGGCGATCAAGCAGATCCGCTCACGGATGCAGGACGTTTCGGCGGATGCCAAGCCGCTGAAATACCACTCCCAACTCGGTTATCAGACCGCCGCGCCCGCGTGTAAGGACTTCATGGGCGGCAAGACGAAGATGACCGGCGACGGTCTCTCGCGGCTCATTCCGTGGACTGCGCGGAACCTCATCGAACCCGGCGGGATCGAACTCGGCATCAACGAGGACACGGGCGACCCGATCGTGCTCGATCTCCAGAACCGCGAGACGGGCTTCAACGTCGGCGTCTGGGGCACTATCGGCAGCGGAAAGACCACGACGGTCACGCGGCTGCTCTCCCGGCTGAAAATGAAAAATTCCGATATGCCCGTGGTCATCATCGACCCGAAAGAGGAGTTCGCTGGCTTCACGTGGCTGTTCGACGGCGACCGCGTGGTGATCGGGTCGGATACCGGGATCAACCCGCTCCAGATCGAGGAGACGTCGGTCGAGAAACTGGAGGAGATCGGCGAGGAAGCGCCCTATCGCAACGCGATCCGGCGGGCGATGGACTTCGTGCGGAGCTTCTACGATTATCAGGGCATCCCCTTCGAGAACAAACAGGGGACGTGGCGGAAGGCCATCCAGAAGGCGTACCGGGGACGCGGCATCACCAACAACCCCGAAACCCACCACCACGAGAGCCCGACGTTCGCCGACGACGTGTTCCCGATCTTCTTGGAGATGATTCGTAACCCCGAGAAACACGTCGAAGACGAACTCGAAGATGTTGACCTCTCGAAAGACGAACTCCAAAAGACCGCCAACGACATCTATCAGAACGACATCGGCGCGCTCCGCGAAGACGGCGAGTTCGCCCACCTCTCGAAATCGACCGACATCGACCTCCAGAGCATCGACGTGCTGTATCTCGACTTGCAGAACTACGAGTCCGAGACCACTGCCGGCCTGATGATGGGACCGCTGCTCACAGCAGTTCTCGAACAGGCCAAGAAGGTTGACGAACCGATGGCGCTCGCAATGGACGAGTTTCACTATATGCTACACAACTCGTCGTCGCTGGAGACGCTGAAACAGGGCTACCGCCACTCGCGGCATTCGGATCTTTCGATGATAACAGCCACCCAGTCGGTCGAGGAATTCTTCACCGAGAGCGACGACGGCAGCGGCCAGCAGTTGACTGAGACCGCGAGCACTCTGACGAATCTCATGTCGGTCAAAATCTGGCACTACCTCGAAGAGATGGACGACGACTGGGCCGGCGAGTTCGACATGAGCGAATCCGAACGCCAGTATATCGACGACGCTTCCACGGGCGATCCGACTGCCCAAGCGCTGTTGCAGACCCAGAAGAAGGGCAGTTATCGGCTGGACGTGAACTTCTCGGACAAGCTCAATCCCCGAGAGTTCGCGATGAATCAGTACGACCCGACAGATCACGGGCCAGACCCACTCGCGTTCCTCGATGGGTACACCGACCGCACTGGCCGCGATGTCACCGAGTGGTCGTGGTCGATGCCGACTGAGAGTGACGAAGAGCAGTCGGCAACTGAGCTCGCCGACGGGCGCACGGTCACGACCGACGTTTCCGACGTTGATACCATGCCCGGCAACGGTGCCGACAGTGCTCACTCCGCGAGCGAGAGCACCGACGGCGAGGATGAAGCCAGCGAGTCGGACGACGGGCAGCAGTCGGATGGGTTCGCTAGTCGCCTGAAAGACTCGGTGAGTGATGCTGTCGGGCGCAACGACCAAGACGAGAGTGAAGTGGTCGAAGACCTGGAATTGACCGACATTCACGGTACCATCACCGCCCGAATGGCCAGCGATCTTCGAACAGCGGGCTACGAGAGTGTCGAGGATTTCTTCGAGGCCGACAACGCCGCGCTCGCGGAGATCGAGGGCCTCGACGTGACCAAAGCCGCGTTCCTCCGTCGACAGGCCGCCAAAACTCTCGACCGGTCGCCATCGGTCGTTGAATCACCGGAAGCAACGGATAAACGAGAAGCCGCCGCCGACGCGGAGAGTGGTGAAGAAAACGCCGAGAACGGCGGACACCAGCCCGAGGGAGCGCAGCCTTCGGATACTCCCGACGGCGATGAGAGCGCCGATGCAGCCGAGCACTCGCCCGAGGACAACGACGCCAGCCAGCCCGCGCTCACGGACATCCAGGAAGTCGGCAGCGACCGTGCCGACGTGCTCCGCGAGGCCGGCTTCGAGACCGTCGAGGACGTGGCAGCCGCCAGCGAGAACGGTCTAACCGACGCCGAGGGCATCGGCGCTGCTCGTGCCGAGACGATCAGCGGGAGTGCGAGCGCCCTGCTCGATGACTCGGGGCGAGCAGAAGCCGACGCTACGGGAGATGGTGAGTGAGATGACCGCAGTGCTCACCCGATTCCACGCTCGGCAGAAGTACCGCCATCTATCCGCTTGGGCGTTTGGCCGGGCGTTCTTCGCTTATGCGTTCGCACAGACGTACCTCTACCTGTACGGCCCTGCACCGGCTGTGGTCCCGCGTCTCGGGATGACTGTCGCGGCGCTCTGTGGCGCAGTTGCCGTCTTGTTCGGTGCAGCGGTGCTCGTACTCTGGCTCACCGACTGGGTAGAGAGGATGCGCCAGCAGTGGCTTCCGCGACTCATAGGAGCCAGAACTGGAGGTGAGTAGCGGTGTTCGACAGCGATTCAGACAGCCTCACCAATCGGGAGCGCGACCGAGTGTTGAACGCCGAAACACGCCGTGCGCTCCGGCGTGCGGCCCGACTGTTCGGCGTGGCGGCCGTTGGAATGCTCACAGCCGCCGCCGTTCTCTCGCTCACAGCGGCAACGGCGATACTCTCGGCCCCGTGGCAGTTGCACCTCGCCGTCACCGTGATCGTCGCGCTTGCGCTTCCGGTTGCCGTGCCCTACGCGATGCTCCGCGTGTACGGTCTCGCCCACCGCGACGTGGTGTACATCGCCAAACAAGCCTATCGAGAGGCCGCCGCCGAGATCATCGCGCTCAGTGGCACCTCCACCGTTTCCGTTGCTTTCGACGAGGCCAGTGCCGGCACCGATGAAGCGGTCGATGCGGCCTCACACAGCCCCGTCGAGGACGGCTCCGACGAGACAAGCCCCGGCTTCGAGAGCGATGAATCCGCCGATGAGAGCAGTATCGGCCACGAAACAACCGAGACAACCGAAACCGAACCATGACTGACGATACTCCCAACGGAACGCCCGACAACGACCTATTCGCACAAGATGAAGCGTCCGCTCACCGCTTCGTCGCCGGACGCACAGGCACCGGGAAAATCGACTGTCTCATCGAGCTAGCGGCGGCCGCCCATGCCGAGAGCGCCCCCGAGTGGTTCGACCCGAAAGCCGACCACGAGGACGGAACCACAGGGGGTGACAGCTAATGGGTCTGACCTCGTTCCTCAGCGGTGATTCCGAGCCGTCGGTCATCGAGGCCGACGACACGCTTGCGACCGACCTCTACGACCGCTCGCGTGACGCGCGCCTCCAGACCGTTCGCCCGTACAAAAACACTGAGAACGGCCTCGAACGCGGCATGAAGCTGCTCACCGCGCTCCACGATCCCGACACCGGGATGTTCGGGATGCGAAACAAGTCCGAATCGCTCGCTTTCGAGCTCCACTACGGCGCTGAAACCGAACTCTTGCAGTCCCGCGTTGCGACGAAATCCGAAGAACGCTTCGAACTCGTCGACCGCCAAGTGCAATCGCATTACGGCGATAGCGACACGCGAGAGGTGGACCCCGCGTTTCTTGAGGTTCAGCCCGGCCAGTACGTGTCCGGCACGACGCTGCAACTCCGCCAGCGCGACGAGTTCGAGCGCCTGCGCCCGATCAGGAACTTCCGACTCGATCCCGACCACTTCGAGATCGGCCCGTTCCGCTCGATCGCCCGCGAGATGGTCGGCGCGGCCCACCGCCCCGATTGTGACGTGCTCGTGCAGTCAGTCATCAAGCCCGCCGTCTCCACCGCCAAATGGGACCGCAACAACTGGTGGTACGGGATCGACCAGACGATCGATTCGGTGACTGGCAAGGACGGCGGGAGCTCGATGAACTGGGGTGAGGTCGGCAAGGCCATCACCGAACCCATCCAGCAGGCCGCCATGACTGAAAAACAACGTAGCCGTGAGGAACGCAGTCGTCGACGCGAGCGTGAGGAGAACGGCAACCGCTTCACCGGCGGGAGCGGCGAGGAGCCGACCGCCAGCCGGTCGGACGTCGCCCAGTTGCTCGATCAGCAGCGCGGGATGCGTGGCTATCACCTCTGCATCCGTATCATCGCCGTCAGCGACGATCGCGAGGAAGCACAGAAGCGCGTGCAGGATACCGCGGGGATGTTCCGCAACTTCTACGACTCGCGCTTCCAGCAGGGCTTCGTCCCGGTCAACCCCTCCGGCAAGAAGCTCCACCGGATGCTCCAGCACGCCGCGAGCCGGGAATACACCGACCGCAAAATGACCTTCCCCGTGGATACGCTTACCGGCGTCTGTAAAATCCCGACCGATCTCGCGCTCCAGCAGTTCGACCACTCGATGTCCGCCGCTGGACAGGGTGTTCCACCACGCACACCCCGGTTTGACTGGGACGAAGCGGGCCTCGACAGGGCGACGGCCTCGCTTACCGAGCGCCAGCGCGCGCTGCTGTCGACGACCGACCCGACCCAACCCTACTGGTACGGCTACGGGATGCGGAGCGAGGTCGAAGCCGGCGTCAAGCCCGACATCCTGAACGTTCACCAGTTCGTCGGTGGCTCGACTGGTGTCGGGAAAACCACGCTGCTCACCAACTTCTTCTATCAGGTGATGCAGCGCGGCCACGGCGGCCTGTTCTTCGATCCGAAGGGACAGGATGCCAAAGACATCGTTCGACTGTTGCCCGACCACCGCGAAGACGACCTCGTATTCATCGATATCGGTGCCGATGCCGAGTACGAGGTCGGCTTCAACTTTCTCGAAATCCCGCTCGAAGACCCCGATCCCGAGAGTCAAGCCTTCGATAGTGCCGTGAGCGCTCTCGCAGACGATTTCGAGGCGCTGCTGGCCCAGTCCGGTGACGGCAGCAGTTGGGGAGCGCGTATGAGCGGGATTACCCGCGCGGTCGTCCGTGGTCTCGCCGAGTATCAGGTGCGTACCGACGAGACCGTGACGATGCTGGATATGGCGTTCCTGCTCGCCGACGAGGAAGGCCGCCAGCGCATCCACGAGATGATGGGCGAGGAACGCATCGAGTGGATTCAACAGGCCACCCACGTCATCGCCGAATACTCGCAGGATGACCTCGAACCGCTATTCCGGCGGCTCTGGGAGTGGATCTTTTCGAGTACCATCCGCTCGGTCGCGAGCCACCCCTCCACAACGATCTCGATCGACGACATCGTGCGCGAGGGGAAGATCGTGGTCGTGCGGAACAGTTCGGGCGCGGACACGCCGAAGCGACTCATCACGACGGCACTCCTGCGACGATTGTGGGTATCGATCCGCGAGCAGACCAACCGCGACGATCACCCCGACCCGCCGCAGTTCTACGTCGTCTGCGACGAGTTCGATAAAGTCGTGAGCGAGAAGTCGAACATCCACAATATCCTGCGAGAGGCCCGTGCGTTCGGTCTCTCGCTGACGTTCGCCGCCCAGAACCTCGACACGGGTGGTGGTGACGACGTGGGTATCCCCGAGAGCATTCAGAAAGCGATCCGCGGCAACTGCAAGACGTTCCTCACCTTCGACCCCGGCGACCCCGAGGACGCCAAAGACATCGCCCACCAGCACTCGAAAAGCATCGACGGCGAGGACATCGAGGAGCTGTCGAAGTTTCGCATCTACATGCGGACTCACGACGATCAGGACGACAAGACCGACTCCTACAAGGTCCAGACGTTGCCGCCAGCGCCGGAATCGCTCTCCGACGGGAAAGTGCGTTCTGACGCCGAGACCAACACGTTGATCGCTGAGTCACAGGAACGCTACGGCCAGCCCGTCCGTTCGAACAGCGACATCAAAGACGAGATGCTGATCGATGCGACCGGCGGCACTGGCACGATCGACGCCGATGCAGCGCTGCCCGACGAGCTCGACATGGAGGACAAGCGCGTGCGTAATCGCGCGCTGAAAGTCATATACGACGAGTCGGTGCGGCAGGGCGATCCCGGCGGCTTCGTTGCCGTCGAGGACTGCCTCGGCCGCCTACGCCGGTATCTCCCCGGCGGCGAGGAGATCAACAGTGTCGGACAGGCATGGCGCGAGGTTTTCCAAGAAATCTCGGATGCCTACCTCGCCGACCGCGAGAACGTTATCGAGGAGGGTGAGGACGCCCAGACCGAGGTGAAGGCGCTCGATACGGGCTTCATGAACATCGGCCACAAGGAAAACGACGGCGGGAAAGAGCACTGGGAGCAGATGGCCGACGCCTACGTACCGTTCACACAGTTGGGCTTCGTCTTCGACATCCCCGAGCAGACGGGTGGAGCCATGCCCGACGGTCTCGCCAAGCTCGACGACGCGCTGTATCTGGATGATCTCGACGTCGACGACCACGATCGGGTAGCCACGCGGGTCAACAACTATCGCGACGAGCACGCGGTTCTCGACCGGCTGGCCGGGACGCAGGATGCGTTCATCGAATCCGAGCACTCGACAGGTCAAACACAGCCCTCGCAGACGATCTCGAACCTTGCACAAGCGCACAACGAGGGCCATCGGTGCCTGTTCATCTGCCGGCCGGGGGACGCAGAAGCGATCTATGATACGGTGGCCGGCGAGGAACCATGTTACCGGGATGGTCATTCTATTGAGGGCGAGCAGCGCTTCTACACGTTCACGAACAGTCTCAGCATTGACGGCCAGCAGATCACCCGCCCCGGTGCGTCCGACAACGTGTGGGTGTACGACGAGCAGACCGGCCAGTACATCCTCCGTGACAACGACGGCACCGAGCACGCACGCTTCAACACGGCAGCGGACATCTTCACCGACGCCAGCGCCTATCCTTCCGGTGGCGACCGGACGATCAAGCCGCCGGCCATCCCCGAATACGAGTTCGACGGTGGCGATCCGAACGCCGTCGAGTGGGACATCATCACCGTTCCCGAATCCGAACGTGACGAGGACGGCGAGAAGATACCGCTCTCGTCTGCTGATCTCGAACTCTACCGACCGGACGAGGAGAACCAACCGCTCTCAGAGATGATCTTACAAGTGTGCCACGGCGATGGCAGCGATGAACAGGCGGTTGAGCCGTCCAGTCCAGCGGATACGGCAGGGAAAGAGCCAACGGTGTCAGATGGTGGTTCTGACACAGCAGAAGTAGCAAACACCGACAAGACCGACGGTGTTAGCCAGAACGAAACCAACGAGGAAGAAACTCAGGGCTCTCACGATGATCCAGAAGCGGATAACATCTCCCGTCTCAGCTAATCAGTCAGAGTCCAACTGTTGAGCGAGATCTTCAACGAAATCAGCCATCTCGTTGTGGGCGTCTTTTATTTCCTCAATCTCAGTCTCGATTGAGTCAACCCGCTGTTCAAGCACTGCAACGTCGTCCGGGGAGACGAATACACGGGCTGGTGTTGAGACTACCTCGTCGCAAAACGATCTTCCCCGTGAGGTCAACGTCCACGTCCGAGCAGTGGGTCCACCGCCGTGATGATATTCCCGCTCATCTTGTTCTGCGACGAGTCCCCACTGCTCTAACCGATCTAAATGGTGTATGATACTACCACGAGAGACAGATGTATGATCGCGCAAATCTGCCGTGCTCAACACCTCCCGGTCAGTTTCCAAAAACGCGATGAGTAACTCTTCCCGTGGCTCCCCAAGTGCTTCCCCGATTGTTTCAAAATCCAACTCTTTGCCGTCCGTCTCTGCGCTGAATGGTCCGCTACTCATAGGCCTATATTATCTTATATTTGCTTATCCTAATAGATGACGATATGATCATATTGAAGACACCGACCTACCCGCATGGGGGGACCCCTTCCCCCGGTTAGAGAGTATAGCTGGTTGGGGGTCCGAGTGAGCGGGTGCCGCCGCGGTGGCGGTGCTGGCAGAAGCCCCGTAGCCATGCCCGGCCGAGTGGCGGGTGTGGTGCTGACTGAGCAAGCCCTGGATGTCCAGCGAGTGGACCAGCAGGTGAGGGGTGAGATGAGTGCTGAGAACTGCCGGATATATACCAAAGGTGATGTGACAGTATTGTGGTGGATGTCCGGCTGTGATGACTGCCAGCAGGGGATGTCAGGTGGCGAGTGACTGAGCCGATATTGACGATGACTGGCGACGATGAACTGGGGGTCCGGCCGAGTGGAGCAGCGAGCAGCATGGGGTAGTGCTGGCGACGACTAACTGCGGGGCCAGTGAGCGAGAACTGAGGAAAACCGCTGAGTGTAGCTTCAACCGAGAATCTACAGGTATATCGTCTCTGGGCGCGTAACTACTGGAATGAGTGCGAAAAAATATCTTGTTGAACTCTCTGAGGAAGACCGCAATACGCTTGAGTGGTTCATTTCCACCGGTGAACGGAGATCTGAGGACAATACGCGAGCACGAATTCTCCTGAAG
>NZ_AOME01000025.1 GCF_000336935.1 Halococcus salifodinae DSM 8989
ATATGGAGGACGTCCTCGACCTTTATCACGAACCCTACGACGAGAAGCGTCCGGTCATCTGCTTCGACGAATCCAGCAAAGCACTCCGCGGCCACGAACACGACCCGCTCCCGGCGAAACCGGGAGCGGTCGAACGCGTCGATCACCGCTACGAACGCAACGGCAAACAGCGGATTCACCTCGCCACGGAACCGTTGACTGGCTGGGTGAACGTCGAGATTACCGAGCGGAGACGTACCACCGAGTGGATCGATCGGATGGTTGAACTCGCTGATGTCCACTACCCGGATGCGGACTGCATCCGGGTTGTGGTCGATCAGCTCAACACGCACAATCCCGCTGGCTTCTATCAGTTCTTCCCGCCAGACCAAGCCCAAGCGTACCTTGATCGGTTCGAGTTCCACTACGTCCCCAAGAAGGGAAGTTGGTTGAACATGGCCGAAATCGAGCTGGGCGTCCTCAAACGCCAGTGTCTCGACCGCCGGATCTATCACGCAGCGACCCTCCGGTCGGAGGTCGCTGCGTGGCAAGC
>NZ_AOME01000026.1 GCF_000336935.1 Halococcus salifodinae DSM 8989
CCTCGACCAGCTCGCTACAACTGAAACTCTGTATCCGAGTCAGCAAGCGGTGTCGCATCCTGTTCGACTGCCTGCTCGGCCGACAGCCGGTCCTGCATCACGAACACGGTGTTACTCCCTCGGCTCGTGTGGTACACCGAGTTCCGGAGGATATCCGCGTGATCGGTGTACTTCTCCTTCACGACGCAGAACGGCTCAATCGCGTCGGGAGCCACGCGGTGGAGGTCGTAGAAATACTCGTCCAAGAACGACTCTATCCGGTCCATCTCGTCGGTGGGCACTTCGAAGCGATACTGCTCGCTGTCGTACCACTCGCGCAACTCGTCGAAGACCTCCTCTTGGTCGAAATACTGACTGAAGATGTACAAATCGGCGTCTTCGACTTCGAACGCGTTGATCTCCGTTGTGTCGGCATCGAACGTGGGCATGAGTTGAACGCACTCTGGTTCCGGGTGCTCTCGTCGTCCTGTACTTGTTGGGCAGCGATACTCATTCCGAGCGTAAAGAGTTTGCTAGCGGTCACCACAGCCCCAGCAACACATTTCCACTCGCTGCCCTGCCGGCGTTGTCCGCGCCAATTGGTAACAAGAACTAAGAAGTAGGAACCCGTACTGAGACGTGCAGGCGTGTTTGCCTGTGCTACGTGCGGTCAACACGGGGACACCGTGCGTAGGAGTATACGCGAACCATGGGCCGGGGGCCAGACCGGCCGGCCCATTTTCCAGCCAGATACCTGCTAGGGATGGCCTCGGGAGCAGACCGCCGCGGTCATCGGTGGCTTCGGTCCCGAGATCCCACTGTTGGGCACAATCCAGACCGTACTGGCCGCTGGGAGTTGGAGGATGCGTCTCTGTAGAATCTATTCCGCGCAGAACCCAGCGGACCTCTCTCGTATCTTCACCTTGTCGCCAGAACCACTTAAAGAGCGATCGGTGACTACGCGCTCGGCAGTCAGGCCGAGGAACCGACACCGAGATCCGGCAGGCTCGGGTCGCGGTAGGGATTGCGACCGTACACCGCGTCGTGGAGGTCCTGCTCGTCGAGTTGCTCGGTCAGGGTCCGACGGAGTCGGTTGAGGTTCGTCACGTCGAGATCGTATTTCTCGCAGAGGGCCGTGAACTGATCGTCGTCGGTGATCGAGTGGAACTGGTCGTAGAGGTCCGCGAGCCGCTCGGGCGGTTGTTCGGCGATCCACTCGTCGTCGTGGAGACCGAGGTGGTGTTCGCGCTCGCGATCAACGACGTGACGGATGACGACCAGCGCAACCTTCGGGATGGCGCGCTGGCTGCCGAACACGGTGAGATCGAGATCAATCATCGTGCCGATCGCGCGATCGCGCTGCCACGGTGTCAGGCCGAGGTTGCTGCACAGCGCGTGGGTGAGGCGGAGTTTCTCGAGGCGGTGTGCGCGCTCGCTGTAGCCTTCCATCGCTGGGTGGCGCTCCTCGTGGAGCCGACGCACGTTCTCGCTGAGGTCGCCGTCGGGCGAGTCCGCCCGACCGATACGTGTCGCGCTCGGAGTGACCAGCCCCCACCGGCGCACGGTTTCGTCGCGCTGGAGGTCCGCCCGCGACACGGTACTGTCGCCAGGCCGCCGGCTCAGCTGGCCGAACTCCTCTTCCTCCTCGGCGGCAGAGGAAGGCGGATGCGGAGCAGTTTCACCGTCGGTCATGACTTAGACCGTACTGGCCGCTGGGAGTTGAAAGATGCGTCTGTGTAGAATTCTGTCCTCCGCAGAACCCGGCGGACCTCTCTCGTATCTTCACCTTGTCGCCAGAATCACTTAAAGAATCAGCGACCCCCCGCACGAGCTCTATCTTGGGAATGAAACTGAAAGAGGGATCACGACTCCGCTAAGCCTCTCACTTCGACAGCTACTGAACCGTCTCACAACGGTCAATCACGGCTGAATGACGAGCTTTCCGAACGCATCCCGGCTCTGCATATCCGCGAACGCCTGCCCTGTCTCATCCAACGTGTACTCGTCCCCGATGATCGGATCGAGTGTGCCGTCAGCAGTGAGGCCAACGAGCGTCTCGAGGTCAGGCTGGGTGCCCATCGTACTGCCGATGACGTGCTTGTGACCGAGGAATAATCGCGGAATGTTGATCTCCGAGGTACCGCCCGCGGTGCGGCCACACACGGCCATCCGACCGCCACGTCGGAGGAGCTTGAGCCCCAGTTTCGTATACTCGCCGCCGAGGTGATGGAGGACGGCGTCAGCCTCTCCGATCTCAGTGGCTGTCTCCTGAATCTCGTCGGGATCACTCGATTCGACCACGTGATCCGCACCGATCTCGGTCAAGCGATCGGCTTTCGCGGACGAAGTCGTCGTCCCGATCGACCGTCCCCCGAGAGCGTCGACGAGTTGGACGCCAGCAACCCCAACGCCGCCGGTTGCTCCAGGAATGAAGACAAGGTCGTTCGCCCCGACATCAGTACGTCGGAGCATATGGTAGGCGGTCATGTACGCGGTCGGAAGCGCTGCTGCGTCGGTGAAATCGACCGAGTCAGGGAGTGTGACGAGCCGATCAACCTCGACGAGCGCCTGTTCCGCAAGACCGCCGTGGTACAGGCTGAACTGTTCGCAGAGGTTCTCAGGGCCCTCTCGACAGTACCGACAGACCCCACAGGTCTGATTCGGACACAGTACCACTCGATCGCCTACCGAAACCGAATCGACATCGGCCCCCGTCTCGGCGACCCTTCCGGCGACGTCGAGACCACTCACGAACGGGAGATCATCCGTATCCACCATCGCCGAGTCTCCTTCGAGGATCCAGAGATCGTGGCGGTTGATCGAACACGCCGCGACATCGACGACGACCTCGCCGGACTCCGGCGTCGGGGCGGCTGTTTCCTGTACGGTGACGTCATCGGGACCATCGATCCCGGTGAATGTAGCGGCACGCATGGGACAGACAACGAGCACGAGCGAGAACTGTGTGACGGTTCGAGAGCGGTCGGCCGCTCCAGACACGAACCGCTCTGTTGACACCCACTTCGGCAGGACAGATGAACGCGCAGAGGTACTCGCTGTCCACGCACTATTTGGGGACCCGCGGTCGAACGGCGTTGTATGCGTCTGCAGGACTACTGGGGAATCGGCCCGAAGACAGCTTCCCAGCTCGAAGACGGACTCGGCACTGAGCGGGCGATTCGAGCGATCGAATCGATGGACATCGGAGCCCTCGCCGATGCTGGACTCGCCCGCGGGCGCGCCACTCGCATCCTTCGGCATGCCCACGGCGAACAGGGCATGGGCATTCTCACGACGCCAGACGCGCGGACTGTCTACAAGGACCTCCTCAAGCGTGCGCAGGAGTACGCTGTCACTGACCACGCTGGCGACCGGATCCGCGTGCTGACGCCGCTGACGTCGGTCGACGCGATGGAAAACCGCCTCGATGAGGTGACCCTCGCAACAGACACGTGGGACGATCTCGACGACTCCACCCGCGAGGAAGTGCTCGATGTCTTCACCCGCTTCGATGAGATGGGTGGTGGCGACCGAGCCGCGGTCGAGACTGTGCTCGCGCTCCAAGACGTCGGTTTGGACACCGGTGTGTTCGCCTCGATCGACGCGATCGATCCCGACGCTCTCGACGACGCCCGCGAAGCGCTCGGCTCTCTCGACACCGAGGGCGGCGAAACCACTGTCCGCGAGGGTGTTGATGACGAACTCGATACGGCCCGTGAGCAACTCGCGGCGGTTGAACACCTCGAAGCGCAGGGCATCGATGTCATCGAAGCCATCCAATCGGACGGGGTTCGATCATCCGAGGAGTTCCGTGAAGCGTTCATTAGCTACGTGGCGAACGAGACGCCGCTCCCGGCAACCCGTGTCCGGGAAGCAACTCCCACCGAAGCTGCCGACGCTACGGATTTCGTGACACAGGGACTGCGCGACCTACTCGATGCACTCCGTGAATCGGTCGAGGCTCGTGAGCAAGCAGTCGCAAACGAACTGGAGTCCGCGCTCGACGACAGCCGCGATGAAATCGAGGCGGCCGTCACCGCGGTGAACGAGACGGCCTTCCAGCTCTCGCTCGCACGGTTCGTCCGAGCCTACGATCTGACTCGCCCCACGTTCGTCGAATCGGGTTGTGTTGCGGCTGTGAACGCGCGCAATCTGTCGCTCGTGGCCGCGGCCGACGACGACGTGCAGCCAGTCACGTACGCCGTCGGCGACCACGAGTGTGCGGGTGAGGTGCCGACTGGAGACCAGGTCACAGTGCTCACCGGGGCGAACAGCGGTGGGAAGACGACTCTCTTGGAGACGCTCTGCCAGGTGGTCGTGCTCGCGCACATGGGCCTACCCGTGCCGGCCGACGACGCCGAGGTGAGTCGAGTCGATGCGATCGTGTTCCATCGCCGGCATGCGAGTTTCAACGCGGGCGTGCTCGAATCCACGCTCCAGACGATCGTTCCACCACTGACGGAAAGCAACCGGACGTTGATGCTCGTCGACGAGTTCGAAGCGATCACCGAACCCGGGAGTGCCGCCGACCTGCTGTATGGATTAGTCCGTCTCGCGGTCGACGCGGGAGCCGTGGGGGTCTACGTGACCCATCTCGCGGACGACCTCGAACCCCTGCCCGAGCGCGCGCGCACCGACGGCATTTTCGCCAGAGGCCTGCGCGATGACCTGACGCTCGATGTGGATTATCAGCCGCAATTCGAGACCGTTGGTCGATCCACGCCGGAATTCATCGTCTCGCGATTGGTGGCGAACGCGAGCGATCGCAGCGAGCGCGCCGGCTTCGAAGCACTCGCCGACGCCGTTGGCGAGGATGTCGTCCAGCAGACTCTGCTCGATGCGGAGTGGTCATCGTGATCTACTGGCAAGCGAGTCGATTGAGGTACGCTACTTAGTCTGAGGGGCGCACGGTGGGCGACGTGATGGTGTCCTCCGAAACGGTCTCGTCTATCAGGATGGCACCGTCATCGATATCGTCCACTACAGCATCACACACGATGAATATCTGGAGGCAATAGACTCGTAGGGGCTCGATTGGCGGATGTTTTGGAGCGCTCTTAACCGGACGCTGTCACCGGGTGTTAATAGGACGCCACTGAACCAGACGCATATGCCGGCGTATGACCGGACCTCCGCAACGGGATTCAAAGAGATCGATCGGTGGGATGAAGGAGTCGGCTGGATAGCACATCCTGAAGAAGATGGAGAGCGGGCAAGTCATGCTCTCAAAGGCGATGACGGCGTCTGGATCATCGACCCAGTAGACGCACCAGGTATCGACGAACTAGTGGGTGAATTCGGTGACGTTGCTGGTATCGCCGTACTCTCCAGTCATCATGCAAGAGACGCGGGGGCTATTGCGACTCGACATGACGTCGCTGTTCATATCCCGCAGTGGATGGACCGGGTCTCGGAACGGGTCGATGCACCTATTCGACGTGAGAAAACACCTCTCAGCAACCTTGGCTTCGAGATAATTCGGGTTGAGCCACTCTCCATCTATCAAGGAGCGATTGCGTACCGAGACGCCGATGGAACACTCATCGTACCGGACTTGCTTTCGTCCGGTTCGGCGTATCCGGTCGGCGACGAACGCATTGGTGTGATGCTCGGCGTCCGGCTCTTTCCACCCCGAGACACGTTCGATGGTCTCGAACCCAACCGGATCCTATTCGGTCACGGCGAGGGCGTATTTGAGTTGGCGACCCCAGCACTGGAAGCCACTCTCGACGGGGCACGGAAGCGGTATCCGCAAGCGCTTCTGAGAAATTTCGGAACGAATCTTCGGCTATTGATGGCAGCGATAAGAGAGTGATCGAGACATGGCAGAGTTAGAATTCACTCTCCCAGATGGACGAGTGCTCGCGTATGCTGAGTACGGCGATTCCGATGGTGTTCCGGTTGTATTTCACCACGGAACTCCAGGTTCGCGATTGCTCGCTACGCTGCTGGATGCCCAAGCGTCTGAGGCAGGCATCCGCGTCATTGCACCGGACCGGCCCGGTTTCGGACGGTCGGATCCCGACCCGGATCGCCGCATCGAAGACTGGCCCAGAGATGTTTCAGCTCTTATGGATGGGCTCTCGGTCCGTCGATTCGGTGTCCTCGGGTTCTCCGGCGGTGGACCGTTCGCACTCGCGTGCGCCGCTACCTGCCCACGCGCTGGAAGTCTCGGTCTCGTGAGCGCGCTTGTTCCAGGAGCTGACGGGGGTGTATTCGGGTCGCTCGCATGTCGGATGCCGAGCCTACTTTGGCTCCTGTTTCAGCTGTCCGCGGGTATCGCACGGCTAAGTCCGAACATGGTGGTAGGGCAGTACACCAACCGCGAGGTGTCTCCTGCGGTAGCTGAGATTGCAGCACGTGATTTCCGGGAAGCGTTTCAGCAGGATGCCCGTGCGGCCGTCCACGAAAGTCAGTTGTTCGCTGAGTCGTCTGCGATGTCGCTCCCAGACGTACCTGTCATCATCCGACATGGCACTCACGATGAAAATGCACCATCTGCACCAGCCCGCGCACTCGCTACCCGTGGGAACACTGATTTTCAGCAACTGACTGCGGACCACCTCGGAACCTTCCTCGACACCCGTTCTGAGGTCCTAAAATCCGTCGCAGCGTCGCTCTGAGAATCCTATAGTGTCGGTGGGTAATTCTGAGAGCTTGGGACTCCAGGTCATCGGTCATCAGCAACCAATACGCTCGTCTCGTTCGGGGGAGTTCTCAAAACTAACAGCCGACTTATATCAGATCTCCTCACCTGACTCAAGACTGTGCCTCGCTCTCAACGGTCGGTGAGAAATACCGTTCCAGCCAAGAGCGATCACTACGGGGAATCAAGTAGCCTCGCTGTGAATTCGGCGCAACAAATGGCCGATATCGCAATCGTTGGCGGCGGCATCGGTGGTCTGTGTACGGCCATCGGTCTGTTGAACCGTGGTTTTGACCCGGTAGTGTACGAAGCAGCCGAGGAACTTCGGCCCATCGGGTCTGGTATCGGTATCGCTCCCAACGGAATGGAAGCGCTCGCTCGTCTCGATGTCGCTGATGCTGTTGTCGATCATGGCAACACCCTCGACCGAACTGAGCTGCAAACCACCGATGAACGATCGTTCATGTCGGTTGATTTGCGCACTCAATCCGAGCAACTCGGTCTCAGTCATGTCATGGTAGCCATCCACCGGGCTGACCTCCAAGCCATCTTGAGCGACCAGCTTCCCACGGACGTGCTACAGCTGGATATGGACTGTGTGAGTGTCGACCCAGATCGCCCTGCTATTCGGTTCGCTACCGGAGCCGAGACGACACCGGAACTCGTGATCGGTGCCGATGGTGTGGGTTCGACGGTCCGTAGCAGTCTCTTTCCTGGAGCAGAACCACGGTACGCTGGCGAAGTTGCCTATCGCGGCCTCGCTGACACATCACTCCCACCCGAGACGAATCACATCGGTATAGAGATCTGGGGTAGTGGGATGCGCTTCGGATATTTCCCGCTCGATGAGCAAGTCTACTGGTTCGCGACGGTTGTGGCGACGAGGTCCGATGATGCGTCGGAAGTGGCTCCAGGAGAGCTTGCTGAGCGATATCAGGCGTTCCCCGACCCTGTTCCTGATCTCATTGCGATGACCGACGATGCAGACCTGATTCGAACTCCACTGACCGATCTACCCCGTCTCGACCACTGGAGTCGGGGACGGGCAACGCTTCTCGGCGATGCTGCTCACGCGATGACACCGAACCTCGCCCAAGGGAGCGCACAAGCGATGGAAGATGCCGTCGTTCTCACTGAATCGATCGCTGACCATGGAATCACCCAGCACGCCCTCTCGACCTACGAAACCCGCCGGAAGGATCGAGCAGATTCGATCGTTCGCCAATCTCGAATTCAGGGCCGGTTGACACAGATACAGCGTCCGATCCTTGAACAGGCTCGGAATGCTGTGTTCAGATATACTCCTGATTCAGTGCTGCGCAGACAAACCAAGTCAATGTTCGCAGTCGACTTTTGATCCTGACATTTGCGGTAATCGCTCTCGCTAGTCTCGAATGTGAACAAGGAACGCACATCCAGAAGTAGTGCAAAGATGCTATTTCCGTAGATTGTGGAATTCGTGCATCCTGTCGGCAGCCAAGTGACTACTGACAGGGTGGCTGTGAAAGAGTGAATTAACGCTAGGATGAGATATTCTCTATATCCGTATGATCGGTATGGGCCTCAAGATCGGAGGACAGTTCGGCGGATGGCGTCGCATGAATCTCGTCACGGATTTGTTGCCAGTCCTCGTGTCTGCGGAGCACGTACACTGGGACCTCCTCCACGTCTAGGAGTTTTGCAATCACGAGCCTGTGAAACCCTTCGGTCCAGTATATTTCGCCAGAACGGCCAATCAGTACCATCGGCTCCAGATCGTGGATGTATTCGGCGTCGTCTGGACTGTCGTAGATCGTCCCACGGTTCGGACGATAGCCCTCCCGTCGCACACTCTTGAACAGTTCATCGATCTCGTGACAGTTGGTCTGCCTGAACTCCTCGATGTCGTCGCTCCCGCGAAACTCCCCGTGTTCGTCGATTCGATCTCTCGCCATCTCGTAGTAGGCGGTTTCCTCCCAGTCGGCCCCCTCTTCGAACCGTTGTTTGAATCCCCGGTAGGCCGGAATGTCGCTCACCGATGTCAAGTTAGTCGTATCGTCCCACTCGCCATCTCGAACTCTCCCGAGTCCCCATTTCATCGGGATCACGGTCAAGGACTCTACATTCATCGGGTCTACACGAAGCAATTTCCACGGATCGGCTGGCGCGTCGTACCGTTTTTGATTAGCGAAGTCGTTCCACCCGGTATAGAACTGGAACCAGTCAAGACCCATTCCATCCTCCTATTGACATGCATCATTGTATAGCTTTTTGACGAGGACCGGCTGAAGACGATGTTCAATTGATATACGCTGGGCGCTCGTTGGCCGTACCCCCGCCGGAGGGCTGGCGGGATAAGTACGAATCCATGAGCCGAGATTGCTCTCCCTACCCAGCATCAGACCGCTGTATTGTCACTGCCACACAGGTCCCTATTCACACGGGCAAACTATTTCGTCAATCCGGAATGGTTCGAGTGAC
Source organism: Halococcus salifodinae DSM 8989 (assembly GCF_000336935.1). Taxonomy (NCBI): domain Archaea; kingdom Methanobacteriati; phylum Methanobacteriota; class Halobacteria; order Halobacteriales; family Halococcaceae; genus Halococcus; species Halococcus salifodinae. Next base: position 9,086 of record NZ_AOME01000026.1, read on the forward strand.
ATGAGCACGACTGCCCGGACGCTTGTCACCGGCGGTACGGGACGGCTCGGCCAGACGCTGTTGCCCAGATTGCGGGAGGCGGGTCACAAGGTCCGCGCCACGAGTCGCTCACCGCCGACCGATGACGAGACGGAGTGGCGACGAATGAACCTCGCAGATGGAATCGGGATTCGGGACGCCCTCACGGACGTCGATGTCGTCATCCATACTGCTAGTGCGCCGCTCGGTGATGCTGAGGCAGTCGATGTCGATGGCACGACCCGACTGCTCGACGCGGCGGCCGACGCTGGCGTCTCGAACTTCGTCTACATTTCCATCGTCGGGATCGAGGACATCCCGTATTCGTACTACGAGCACAAACTCACCGCAGAGCGGGCGGTCGAGGCGAGCGATGTTCCGTCAACCGTTCTCAGGGCGACCCAGTTCCACTCGTTCGTCCACGACGTGCTCGGGATGATCGCCCGACTGCCGATCTGGCCGCTGGCGACGAAGATGCAGCTCCAGCCCATCGACACTGGCGTGGTCGCAGACCGGCTAGTCGAGCACGCGACACCGGAGCCCAGCGGGCGGTTGGACCCGATCGGTGGCCCCGAGATCCGTACCGCGGGAGAACTGGCCAGAGCGTATCGCGATGTGCGGGGAACATGGCGGCCAATCGTCCGCGTTCCGGTTCCGGGCACAGTGTTCTCGGCATTTCGTGACGGGAAGGCAACTTGTCCTGATCACGCTATCGGGACAGTGACGTGGGAGGAGTGGCTCGAAACCACGTACGAGGAAACGGCGTCTTCGTGACATGCGCCGGCCTGCCGACCACGCGTTAGACAACGAGGAAGACGCCTGCGATCTCCGTGGCAGTTCGTATCCAGCCAGCCCTCCGCCCGGCCGCTGTGAGGGCCCTCGCGGCTGTCAGGCGGAACCCGACGTGACGGAGAGCGAGCGAATGGTCGCTGGAACGTTCCCGACTCGCGTCCACTCGCCGCCGGTCCGCCGGAGGACGTGACCACCGCGTGTTCCCGCGAGCACCTCGCCGTCCTCATCGAGAGCCGACCACGCGAGGACGAACTCTTCGGGTTCCCCCGGATACGACACGGAGTCGAGGGTGTCGCCACCATCAGTCGATTCGAACAGCGCCGCATCTGCGCCGTGCTCGTCGCCCCACGACGGGGGTGATGAACGGGCCGCCGCCGCGTACAGCCGGCCGTCAGCGACGAACGCCTCCCGGAAGTAGGTGTGATCCACGTCGGTGTCGAGACGCGTCCACGACCGACCCGCGTCGCACGTGCGGTAAAGCCCACCGCCACATGAAGCGACGTATTCCTCGGCCCCTCGGACGAGCACGTGATGAACGTCGTCGTGGAGTCCATCCCGCCGCTCCGTCCATGTGTCTCCACCATCGTCGCTGACGTGAACGCCACCCACCTCGATACCCGCGACGATTCGTTCAGGGGCGTCAGGGTGTGTGCCGAGGCTGCGGACGTGCGCTTCGTTGCGGTGGCGGGGGAGCCGCCACTCCTCGCGCGACGGCAACTCCTGCAAGCCAGTCAGTTCGCGCCACGAATCGCCGCCGTCACTGGAGACGTAGAGGTGAGCAGGATGCGTGCCAGCATACAGCCGCTCGCCATCGAGACTCGGGCGGACGGAGTAGACCTCATCTCGGGGGACGCCAAGATCGGTCCACGTCGCGCCGCCGTCGGTCGAGCGGAATAGCCCCGACTGGGTGGCTGCGAAGACTCCATTGCCGAACCGGCGCACCCGCATAACGCGCTCGGTGTCGAGGACGCGCGTCGTGTCGTCGATCTCGTCTTTCGGGGCTCGGTAGACGCCCTCGTTCGTGCCAATCAGGAGCATCGGCATCCTCCGTCGGGTAGTGGGCCATTCTTGACTGGACACGCGAACGTCTCACCACGGCCGGAGCCGCCGAAGCGCATCCAGGCGGGGGCGAGACGGCTGATCTCGATCGCGGTGTCGCCGAGGGCTATATTTGCCATGGGATCTCCTCGTCCGGCCGTACGCGAGAAGTATCGATAAAGGTTCGCTGAAACAGGGTTTGGTAGAGTGACCTACCAGACGGTGGCCGATTTCTGCTCGTCGTTCTTCTCCTGCCAGCCATCCGGCTCCGCAGGGGCCGTGAGGGTCCCAGCGGTCCAGGAGCGAGCTGGTCTATCGAATCGACTACCAAAACTGGATTCAGGGAACGCTTTTCGCTGGTGCTGCTTACCATCAGGCATGGAACGCACTGCGATTATTGGGGGTGTCGGACCGCGAATCGGTGAATCCGTGGCACGGAAATTCGCTGCGGAAGGCTGTTCAGTCGGCCTGTTCGCTCGCTCTGAAGACTACCTCGAAGAACTCGCGGCTGAACTCACCGAGCAAACGGACGGCGAAGCCATCGCTGTCCCAACCGACATCACGGACCCAGCACAGGTCGAGGCAGGATTCGAGCGGGTTCGCTCGGAATTCGGTCCTGTGGACATCCTGCTCAACAATGCCTACCCAGCGGGTGATACCGACAGCGGTCTCGCTGGATCCGACGATGGACCACTCGGTGCAGGAGTGGCAGCGTTCGAACGCTCGTGGCGAGTGTGGGCCTACGGCGCATTCCTCTGTTCGGAGCAGGCGGCAGCCGATATGCTCGCGGAAGATGGTGGGACGATCCTGTTCACGAGTGCGTCGTTCGCCCTTCGAGGCGGTGATACAGCCCACAATCCTGCCGGATTCGCGGGCCGCGGGCTAGCGCGCTCTCTGGCCCACCAACTGTGGCCGGAAGGTGTTCACGTTGCAAACGTGCTCGTAGATGGAAGTGTGGCGAAACCGGGCCAACGGGACTGGTCGGAGACCCCCGATGAAGAATGGATTCATCCAGACCACGTTGCCGACTCCTATTGGCATCTCGTCAAACAGCATCCGAGTGCGTGGACCCTAGAGCTTGACCTCCGAGCATACGCGGCTCCCATCAGATTCGGGTGAGTGGTGACCCCAGCAGACACCACAGTATTGGGTCCATTGCGGCGGATAGACCGGTAATTTCGCCCTGTAATGAGCCACTCTCTCATTACGGGGGCGCTCCGGCGTGATCGACACGGAAAACATATTATTTCGGGTTGGCTTGCCGGAAATAGAGATATCCCAACACATACTCAATAGTGCGACTACCACGATCTGGTCCGGATTACGACTGGTTGCGATGAGCGCATGAAGTGAAAGAGCCCGGAAAGACTTAGCACCCGCACTGAGCATCTCTCGCATGGCCATCGAGGTGTCGACCGCCGACCGCATCGACATCGTGGATATCACCACCGAGGTTGGCGAAGCGGTCCCCGCAGACGTCGATAATGGGGTGTGTCTGGTCTTCGTCCCGCACACGACGGCGGGGGTGGTCCTCAACGAGAACGAACGTCGATTGCTGAACGACATCACCCGAGCCGTCGAGAACCTCGTCCCAGCCGACGAGGACTACGAACACGATGCTATCGACGACAACGCCGTCGCACACCTTCGGGCAACGGTACTCGGCGAGAGCGTGACGATGCCCGTTATCGAAGGGGAGTTGGACCTCGGGCGCTGGCAGTCGGTGCTGTTCGTCGAGTGTGATGGCCCCCGTACCCGCCGCGTATCCGTCACCGTCATCGAAGGGTAGTCGCCTTGCCCCGAATCGAGAGAGTCTCTCTGTCGCCAATCAAAACGCTGGGCGTCGTTGTCTCCATCTCTCGCCCCGTTCTTCCAGTACCTGCGGGGCTGAACTGGTCGAGCGTGAATCAATACCATGCCATTATCTACTGGCACCGCGTACTGGGACCATGCCCGATCCAATCGAGACGCCGTCCGATCTCCTCCGGCGCGAGGAAATCGAACTCCCGGACTTCATCGGCATGGGCGGCTACCACTACCGGGATTGCATCCTCGTATACGTAGTCCGTGTCTGGCAGTATCTCCACGAGAACGCCGACACCATCGACGCTGATGGATACGAGTCGGCCACTGCATTCGAGCGTGATCATCGGGACGCGTTGCTCCGACGAGCGGACGGACTTGGCCTCTCGACAACCCAGGCCCCGACAGCGCAGGCTACAGCACTGACGATCCAACAGGACGGGTTCGAGACGTGGCGTGCCCAGCAGTTCGAGCGGCGCGACCCGACGTTCATCTGGCGACCGACCGATGAGTTCGAATGGACCGATAGAAAGCACGCCGAGGACGTCGTCGATACGTTCGACGAGGATCATCCATTCCATGACTCCGCAGTAGAGGTACTCGACGACTCGGACGCGACCCACTCTCCTCACGACTGAGGTTCTTGATTCTTGGCGAGCCACATCGAGCGTGAGGACAACTGCTGACTACGGAGGCCGGGATGCCGGGACGTGTTCGGCAACCAGTTCGAGAAGTTCCTCTTCGGTCTCCCATCTGTATAGCTGTCCGCGATTGTCCATGATCTCGAAGAGGTGGGCAAGCATGGCGTCGTAGGCGGAGCGCTCCGCCTTGACGGTCAGGTAGTCCTGTTTGAACACCCGGGTCTTTTGCTGGTATCGCTCCCGATCGAGTTCCGCGAGTTCGAGCTCGTGGCCGCCCTCGTTGTCCTCGAAGACACCGACAACGAAATCGACGCGGGCGGCGAAGATTTTGAACTTCACGACGAAGTTCTCCCACACCTGGTCGCCGATTTCATCGAGGAGAAACGCGAACTGCGACGCCCCTCGATCCGCCAGTTCGTTACGCACCGAGCGGAGGCGGGCTTTCTGTGGCTCGTCGAAATTCCCGATCACGAGGTACGCCACATCGCTATAGCCGAACTCACGAAGCAACTCGTCGGTCAGAGCGGCATCCATGAGCCGCTCGATTGCCTCCGGTGTGAGTTCGTCGTTGAGATACGTTTCGGAGTCTTCGATAAGGCGTTCCGGATCGGTATCACGGCCAGCCATCGGTTGATCGTCGATACAGTCGACTCATATAAGAGTATACTGATGCAGTCACCGATGTAGTGATGGCAGTTGTGGCAACTACTTCAGTATTCCCCGAAATGGTTAATGCGCGTGCGGCCCGTAGTGCCAGTCAGGAGGAGTCTTCGATGAGCAACAAGGGAGAGACGGTCGGCGAGGTTGACGCCGAACAGAGCAACGAGTGGGAATCGCTCCGCTTGATACTCCAAGACTCGCGCGCGAAGTTGCTCCTGCAGATCCTCGCCCATCCACAGCGGATGCCGAGCGCTCCCGAACTCGACTATCGGAACCCGAGCATGGAAGCGAGCACGGTCCAGTATCATCTCCGGAAGCTCGGTGACGCAGGCATCATCGAGAAGGTGAAACTGCCCAAAGGCGAGCGAACGCGTGACCTTCCCTCGACGTTCTTCCGCGTCACCGAAAAGGGCGAGCGGCTGCTGAAGCAAGCGCATCTCTACGAAGAGGTCGAGACGTGGCGCGAGGTGTACGAGCGGATGGAACGCACGCCGGAGATCCGCGAAATCGAGTCAATGCCGCGGCCATCCTGAGAGCAAGCCCCCGAACGAACGGTCGATTACCCAGAACCACATGGACGACTCACCCGACTCCGATACGTCTCCCCGAGAGGACTCAGGCACGACGGGCGGCTCCGCCGCTGAGGACTTTCGCCAGTTCGGCCGATGGCTCAAGGAGCACCTCGGAATGACATCGGATGCAGAGGACGACCAGTAACGTCCACACTTTCGGCCGTTCTGTGACGCTCTACGGGCTCACGATTCGTCGGACTCGGTCGCGAACGCACTCCCCGGCGAGAACTCCGTCAGTTCCTCGATCTCCTGTTCTAACCGATCGATCTCCTGACGAAGCACCTCCGCCTCGGGATCGTCGCTCACCGCCAGCCGATCTTTGAGTCCCTGCAGACGCGTCTCCTTGCGCTCCTCGTCGACGTCCGCCTTCCTCACATACTCGCTTTCGCTGATGTCGTAGACTGCCGACTCCGAGAGCGGGACTACATCGAGCGCCTCGTCGACCTTCTCCCGATCGACACCCAGTACCTGCTCGCGATCGATCCCCGTATCCTCGAACGCCTCCAGCACCGTTTCGTCGTCTTTGAGCGAACGCTGGTGGCGCGTCGTCCGCTGGACCGAGCCGTACTGGCCGTGAGCCGGCCGATCGTGTTGCACCCGATCGAGCAGGACATCGGTCACGTCCTTGCGGAGGTCGTTTGCATTCCGCTGGACATCCGACAACAACGTATAGAGATTGACGAGTTCGGGCGTGTCGATCGTATCGAGATCGGTCGGGTCTTCGCGTTCGAGCGCGTCGATCAACAGCAGTGCGTCTGCATACACCGAGACGTCCGGCTCCGCACGCTCGTCGCTCTGCTCGTCCTCAGTCGTCGTGGAGAGATGCGGCGTCTCGTCGAGGACTGCGCTCTCGTCGGCCTCCTCGAGTTCGATGATCCGTCCCTCCTCCTGGTCGAGAACGTACCGCGGATGGAGCGCGAGCACCGCTGCGTACGGTTCGGCCTTCGGCGGCAGCCGTTCGAGGTCGTAGCCCTCGCCAGCAGAGTCACGGGTGTGCTCGACGAGGGCTTCGAACTGCTCACGCTGGAGCGGCTGTGAATCGCCGGTGTCAGTGTCTTCGACGATGATCCGCTGCTGTTGGACGTTAGTGACGCGAAATCGGGTGGTCGACAGCGGCGTGATCAGCGTTGCGTCCTCAGGGAGGTCCTCGCAGCGCTCGATCAGCGTCCCCCATGTCGCTCCGAACGGCGCAGCCATATCCATCCCTCTCGTGTCGAAGACCGAAAACACTCGGCCTCTGAGCCCACTCATGAATCCGTTTAGCCCGACTCGTGAACGTTTATATCGGAGAGTGCAGAACATCCGCCAGATCCCTGAGAGGGTCCCCTATACATCATGAGCCGTGATCACCAGTTCACCGTCGGCGACGTCGTCCTCGACACCCATCAGGAGTCGCCCAACCCGGCAGTCGTCCTGAACCTGCCACCCAAGCACGCCAGCGAGTGGATCGCCTACGCTGACACCAGTGTTGCCGAGGACAACCCCGACTATCCCGACGAGTCTCCCATCGTTGTCGTCGGCTTCTACGACGACCTCGTTGAACACGCCGAGGAACTGCTCTGGCCCGAATCGCCGGTTCCATTGACTGAACTCTCCGACTACGGCGTCAAGGATTATGCGTTCCCAGTCGATCGGCTCAAACCCGCCGACGACACCACGCTGGCCGAACGCCACGCGGGAGCGGATGAAGAGACGACCGACACCACCAGCGAGGGCGAAACAACCAGCGACACCAACGAGCACGACGACGGCGAAGGCGAAGCCGAGCCCGAAACCGCTCACGAGGACAGCGGGAGCTCTAGTGTGAATGACGACGACGGGCAACAGGACTTGCACGACCTTCGAGACTACCTCAAAGACAACGGCGTCCGCTCCGAAATCGGTGATGAGACGGTTGTCGTCGAGAAACTCGGCGAGACCTACCAGCTCTCTACCGACGAGGTCCTCGAAGGAGACGGCCCCTACCGAGACCGTCTCGAACAACTCGTCGATGAGGCTCCAGTGTAGCTACTACACTCCATTTCGGAGGCAACACGACACGCCGTCTGGTTCCTCCTCGATATTCTGCGATCGCAGTACCTCGCCGACCTTGTGTGACGATTTACCGCCCCGCACAAGAAGTTGCGTTACACAAGGCCGAGAGAGGACGATTCAACGGGCTGCACGCCGTTCACATCGACTAAATGAGCGCTCTCGGCTTATTCCTTCGAAGACACGTCCCAGTCAGCGACATCGGTCCACTCCACCCGGTTGAACTGGAGTCCCTCGTCGTCGTTCTCTTCACGATCGCCGAAGTAGGCGTAGCGCGACACCGCACACAGGTGTTCGACCTGCTCACGGCGCGACTCCGGGAGTCCGGTCTCGCGAAGTAACTCCTCGGGCGTCGCGTCGTGGTGCTCGACGATGTACTGGTTCGCGCGCGGCGGGAGCGGACTGTCGGTCATCGGTTACGCTCCATCGCTCCCGCCGGTCCCACCCGCCGCCACGCACTCGTACCACAGGCGCGCACGGCGCGTTTCGGCGTCGCGCTTCGCGTTCTGGTACTCCTCGTGGTCGGCGGCCCACTTGTACGCGACACCCGGCACCGGCTCGTCACCGATCCACTCGATCCACTCCATCGTCTGTTTCGGCGGCAGTTGCACCCGCCGACCAACGCGCGTCGGGTCGAGACCGGCGCTTTCGAACAGCGCCATGACCCGCTCGGCGCGGGCGTCAGCCTCGGCGGAGAACGATGCCTGGCGCGTCGTCGCGTATTCCGAGGCCGACCACGCCAGCGACCCGGCGGTGGCGTGCCACGCTCGCCCCATTCGAGAGGTGAGCGCACCGCCCGGCAGATCGGCAGGCGCGGGGAGGCGCTTCGCGTCGGTCGACCCGACAGCCTCCGCATCACCCCCATCCTCACCCTCACACTCAGACGACTGATACCACGCTCGAAACGATGTCAGGGCGGGGTGGGCGTGCGTGCGAACGATGTAGTGCTGTGCTGGCGGGCGCGAACGGCGCTCGTCGCGGGTGTCCTCGACGCGCGTCACCGTCGCGGCGAGCCAGCCGAGTTCCGCGAACACCCACCGGGCGAACGGTCGCCACCGCGTCGAGAGGCGGAAATGCTTGTTCGCGCCGTTCCCACCGACCCGACCGTCGCCCAGCAGTAGTCCCGCGACCAGCGTTCGCTGGCGACGATCGAGTGCCGGCGGGCCGCACGGACCGTTCCAGTGGCCGGCGAGGCGCTCGTACTCCTCGCCACACCGGGACACCGACCACACCGAGCGAGTTCGTGGCGTCCTTGTCCGTGTCCGATCACGTGGGGACGAGCCACTCAACAATACGGTCGACCGTCCTCGATCCGCGTTTGTTCCACACGCCGCTTTCCTCGGGTGGGGGTTTCTCTGGATCGCGGTCGATAGCTCCGTCGGGCGTTGAATCGTCGGATTCCTCGCTTGGGGCCACTTTACCCAGCACGAGGCGGGTGAGGATTCGATCCAGCCAGACGGATCCCGGCTCGTCGCCGGTCCCGCCCTCTCCCCGCGGCGGTTTCTCGGGAGTGCGATCGATGGTCTGGTCCCCTCTGGCCATATCGATCACCAACGCCTCCGTAGACTTAAACGAACGGCGGGAACCACCTCGACGCGTGAAACGGCTGCTGCTCACCGGCGCGCTCGTCGCTCTCCTGGTCCTTGGCGGCTGTAGCGAGGGAGCCACGAACACCATTCCAACCACCAACACGGTCAGTCCGGGCAGCGATCCTGGAACAAGCGTCCTCGCAATGAGACACTCTCCTCTCACATGGATGACTGAAAATCGCTCACCCGTCACACCTCGCTTTGAGGGAAGCAGGGCCTATTGAGACAGAATAACGGAAACGATGGGGTGTTCGAGTCCGGCGGACAAGCCTCTGTTCTCAGGGAACCGCCTCTACTGCGTCCGGGAGGTCAGCCGGGTCTTCCCACAGGATGACTCGGTTTCCGACAGCTTCCTCGAGTGCGGCGAGATGGGATGCCGCCATCCCGTTGTCGTAGCGCTCGCGCATCTCCTCTTGGGTGCTGTAGAGGCGCTTCAACAACCAGAGACTGTTGCGAACATGGGTCTGATAGTGATAGAGAAAGCCGAGTTCCCAGACGTGTCCTCCATCGTAATCTTCGAGAACACCCACGATCTGCGTGGCCATCTCCGAGAGGATATCGAACGCCGGTGCCCACAACGCCAACTCGTCGGCGGTGAACCCGAAATCCTCAAGCCGGAAGGCAGTCGCCGCGATGCGGTCATCGAGCAGCGCACAGACCCTCAGTCGGCGGTCTCCGGCATCGCCGTCGCCGCGCCCGATCACCAGGTACCGTCGGTCAGCGCGTTTGATCTGCTTCAACTGATCGCCGTGCAGCCCGTTTTTCAGCTGTTCGTGTTGCTCCGGGGTCGGAGCGAGTCGGTCGTCGTCAGTCAGTGTCTCGGGATCGATATCGTCGATATAGTCGATATAGTCGTCCCTTTCGTCGGGATCCTCCGGATCCTCCTCGGTTGGCATCGTGGTTCACCAAACAATAGCATGACTAATAGAACCACTGATACGGGATCTATATAAGCATCTACTTAACGGACTAGTTGATTGTAGCGACCAAGTGTTTATCACGGATGCCTGCTTACTCCCACGTATGCACCCGGAAACGACTCGTCCGAACGCCAGTGAGGGCGATGCAACGGAGAACGATGAGTTCGATACGTGGGCCGCACTCCAGAAGTCGACTGATACGCAGCGCGCGAACCTGATCGCGGACATCGTCGGCCATCCAGAGGGTGCACCGAGCGTGAAAGAGCTGGACTACATGAATCCCAGCATCAAAGCCGACGCCATCCGTCGACATCTCGCTACCTTACAAGAGGTGGGCGTCGTCGAGGAACTCGTGGTCGAGTCCGGCAACCGCATTCGTGGGTTCCCGTACAAGTTCTACTGCCTCACCGATGCCGCACGCGACCTCTTCGATCAGAACGGGCTGTTCCCGGTGAGTGCGTGGCAGCGACAGTACGACCGCGTGCAGAAAACCTCCGAAATCACCGAACTCGAAGCGATGCCCCGGCCGTCGGAAACCGCTCCCTGAGAACGTACCGAAATTGGCCGGAAACGACTACGATCTCCACACGATTCGTGGAATTGAAGACGTCTCCTCGTCGTTCTCGCCGGGCTGGTGGTTCTCAAAGACTGTAACGAGCGCGTGACGAACACCACTCCAGGGACGAGTAGACACAGGGCCGCCGACCGCCTCGGAACCGCGTGACAGCGGGAATTCAGTCGCTCCTACCCAACCCACCTCGCCCGTGAACTCGCAGTTCACCGCATCTACCACGAACGGTTTACTCTCGTGGAGCAACTCCTCGCGTCGCCATACGAGCGCACCATCTTATCCCAGTACGGTCCCAACAGCGGATACGACCGATGCGCCGACAGCGACCAGAGGAGAGCGGTGAACAGCAAGACGAGGCCAACCAAACACGAATGCCGACACGAGAACAACAGTCAATCGATGACGAAAGCGTCGATCCGGAAGACCTCCTGCCCGAACACAGCGTGCTCAAGCTTGAGGAGTATCTCGCTATGCAGAACGCGATCGGGAACGAAACCCGGTTCCGGATTCTCTATGCGCTCAAACAGCAGAGCGAGATGAGCGCGAACCACCTCAAGGAAGCTCTCGAGATGCGACCTAACAATCTCCACTACCATCTCGACCAGCTCTGTGACGTCGGCCTCGTCCAGAACCGAAAGCGGAAAACACCCGACAGCGACGGGCTGTGCTCCTATTACGTCGCCAGCGGCATGGGCAAGGCGATCCTCGAACACGGGGGCAAGGAACTCATGCGCCGTGAACACGATTTCAAAGACACCTACAGTAGTTAGTCCCCCCTCCAATGCGTCGGCGACTGAACGAGAGCAGAGTCGGGAAACAGCGGCCTCAAGCCAGTCCAACTGGCTATCGCTGTTACGACCGCGCTCCAGCGATTCTCACCAGCGACGTAGCGTTTGCGGCGTTCGACCCCGCCGCACACGGCCTCGATCAGCTCACCATCGAGCACGTTCCGGAGGCGACGGCGGTCATCCACCACCCGGCTCCGACGAGTTCGACCATCACCGAGAGATCACTCTCGTATGCTGTGCCAGCTCGCCACGTTACTGCTGAGTGGTACGTCTAGGCACTCCATATCTAATACTCTGGCTTGTCTCACGTACCCGCGCACCCATGCGACAACCCACCATTCGTGATATTTACCCTGGGATGAACCGGGTGACCCATCCTCGACCGACACTCGCCGGACGCGACCAACCGACCCCCGACCCGGATAGGGAAGCATCCGCCGAACAAGCCGGTGAAGTCTCGTGAGCGACGCCACTGACCGTCCCAGCCCCAATGCGATCACCTGGCAGTGCCCGTACTGTCGAGAGGCTACCAGCGAGTCCGAACAGGGCATCCGCGCGCATATCAACAACCTCGATGATGGTACCCACGAAGGACTATCGGGGTGGGACCTCGACTATCACGTCCCGGGCTACAATCGTGACGGGCATCTCGTTGCTGCCATCCGAGCCAGTACCGCAGACTTCGATGGGCAAGCGATCGTTCCTGCTTCGGTGATTCGCAACACCGACTGGCACCACGAGTTCGTCCATCCACAGCAAGCGCTTCCAGAGAAGGCAACCACGGAGGCGAGCACAGACGAGCCAGCCTCACCGGACCCATCGCAGGAAGCCAGTGACGAGGACCCGCCCGCACCCGACGAAATCGAAATCCCCGTTGCCGTCCTCAACGAGATTCAGGCTATCCTCGCCCACTACCGCGAGGCCGGCAAACGTCAAGAACGACTCGCCGAACCCGGCAGCATCCCCGCTGCACGCGCCCAAGCCCGCTGGTACACTGCCGGCCGTTTCATCGAAATGTTCGACACCCTCTACGAGGACACCGACGACCGCCCTGCACAGGCGGGCCACGATCGCCAGCTGTAGCCGCGATCGACACCCACCCGAACGTCAACTGGTCCGAGCCTCGCAAGTGAGTCACTTCTGGACGACGGCGATCCCGACACTCTCCTGATCCGGGCTCGCAAAACCAACCCTCCCACAACCGAAGCTGAGAGGCGTGTTCCTGACAGTCGTGAGTGCATAGGTGCTGTCAGGTCTAGGCACCGCATATCTATACACCAGCCATCAGACTCGACAGCCGCATGCATCATCGACCATACGGAGGCTCCCATGTCTGAACAGCAGGCAGAAGCACTCCACGTCGCAACCCGCACGCTCGACGACCTCGCGGACGTCGTCGAGGACGACCTGCCCACGCTCGACCAATCCAACTACGATCGGGTGATTCAGGACGTCTCGGCCACCGACACCCCGTTCGCGCGGCGGTGGGCCGATATCAAAGCCTGTGTCGACGACCATCTCGAACACCTGAGTCTCGATGAATCACTCGACAGTACCATGCACGATTATGTCAGCGTCTCGGGTGGCCATCCTCCAGAGAACAGGGAGATGACGCTCTCTATCCGCTATTATCCGGAGGGACGCCTCAGAACCGAGATCGGGGTCCACGACGAATCCTGAACACCGAACTACTGGGGAATGGCTGGTTGTACACCGGCTACTCTCCCGTGACGAGCCTCGACCGACCCCGGGAGACTACCGAACAAATCGCTTCCCCGGAAACCGTCGCTGAGGCCTGGAGCCGTGTCTCATGCCCCATAAAGTCGAAACTCTCCCAATACCTCGCTGATCGAACCAGGACAGCCAGCACTTCACGGGAAGAGACGAGACACGAATCAAATGAAGGAATTCTATCCGATCTAGGCAGTACATATCTATATCCTGAGAGGGTGGACCGGGAGCCGCATGGCTGCATTCGACCTCGACGACGAGTCCCTGGATGAACGACAGCCCGAGGCGCTCCGCACCGCCGCCCGAACGCTCGATGGACTTGCGGACATCGCCGAGGGTGATCTTCCGAGTGCTGATTGGACCGCCCATGAAGACGACCCTCAGAACATCACCGAAACCGAGACCCAGTTCGCTGAAACCTGGCGTGAGATCAAAGCGTGTGTCGAGACCCATCTCGAACGGACCGCCCTCGATGAGTCACTCGATCGGGAGCCGTTCGCTGCCATCTCCATCAGCGGGCATCCACCAGCAAATCAAGAAATGACGCTTTCGGTTCGATATGACCAATCGGGGCTGCTCAAGATCGATATCGACGAACCGTGATCTCGGACCTACCGTGGCTCCTCGCGCTCGCAGCGATCGGCTTCGTCGTCGTGGCCATCGTGCTCGCTGCGGTCCGTCCGCTTGTGGTTGATCGCCGGACGAGCACCCGGCTGCCGACGAGCACGGAACGTGAGCGATTAACGAGTGGCGTTGCCGGAGCCCATCGCGTGCGCCTGCGAATCACCGGGCACTCTCCGGATACAGCTCCGGCGCGAGCACGTGCACTGGGCATCCTCCCTGGCTCCCAGTATGTATTCGTCGTCGATCGATTGCTCGTGTCGCTCTCTACGGCGGCTGGCAGAGCGGCCATCGCTCACGAGATCGGTCACCATCGAGGCTGGCATCCGTTACTGCGAGTTGTGCTTCCGGCTGTCGCCCTCATCGGGTGGCCCATCGCTATCGCCAGCGGTGTCCCGTACGCGCTCGTGGGCGGAGCGGTAGCCCTCCCCCTGTATGTGCTGCTTGTGTGCGCTATCGAGAGGAAGACAGAGCATCTCGCCGATGAATATGCCGGAAAGCACGTTGGCTACACCGCGATGCGTGACGCTCTGGAATATCTCGAGGCGACGAGTTCCAACCGCCGACACAGCGGGCTTGCACGGTTACTGACAACTCGGCCCTCGTTCGTGGCACGTATCGCCCATCTCGAAGCCCTCGCTAGGGATGAAAACGTCGACGACGGTGATTCGAGCGGCTCCGAGTAAGAGGCGCGGGGGTGATCGACGTCGTGAGGGCCTGAATCCAGGAGGTGCCCCAACACACCGCCGCTTGTGCACGCGATGGATCACCCACTCGATTCATCCCGATTCCGTTGTGGGAGAACCCACAAAACCCCAGTTGATACAATGATTAGAACAACCGCCGCGTGGATTGCTGGCCCCCGACGAACGCGCTTGCGGTCGGAATTGTAGTTGACGACCCCTGCGTCGTCGAGCGCCGGAAGGTGGGTTTGGGTGAGACCATTATACACGGCCTGATAGTCGCCCGTCGGGACGGCTTTGGGCTCCATACCTGTCTCCACACCAGCGATCCAGCGCGCAAGAGTGTTGGTGTCGATGAACTTGCCCGGAACGAGAACGGACACGCGAGCGATAGCGAGGCGGCGTCGCCGGTTTGACAGCAGGTAATGGAACTCGTTCAGATCGTCCGCAGTCACGGGGTGAAGCAGGAACCGAAGGAGGTCAATCGGCGTTTCCGGGAGATCGATCGCCATGTGAATAGCGAGTTGTCCGGGCCAGGGCCTTAGCCTTATCTATTGAATATCGACCTGTAGGTCGATATATTGTATGCCGAGGCAGTGAATCGCGTCATCTAAGAGGTGAACAGCCGGGTATCCGCCAGAAATGCGTCCGCGCATCGACTGGATGACACGCTCGGACGATCGTATCTTGGAGTTCCTCGCCGAGAAGGAGATCGTCGCCTCAGCGAGTGTCATCGCTATCAACATCGATTACAACCCGAGCTATATCTCCCGTCGGTGTCGGAAACTGACTGCTGCCGGACTCCTCAAACGAGTTGAGAAATCCAACTACCAACTGACTGACCTCGGTGAACGCTATCTCTCGGGAGCGATCAATCCTGACGACGTGGAGATCGACAACGATGAAGAGTCCTGATCGACCGTCTAAGGAACCCCTCTCAAGGCCAGCCTGAACGACTGAAAGCCGCCGCGATCCGAGTGCTGAAACGACGCAGCGTTCGATATCGTCGAGACGGTCGTTCCGACGCCGCTGGTCTCAGCCAGACGGGTTGGCCGGATCGAACTCCTTGAGGTACTCTTCGAGCGCGCTCGCAGTCCGGAACGCGCCGAGATTCAACGCCTCGATCGGCTCGTCACCATCTGGCGGATGCACGTACCAGACGTTCTGGGTGTGCGAACTTCCGCCGAATCGCAAATCCACACCGTGGATTCGCACCCACGCACCGTGAGCGTATGTCCCCGCCATGAGTTCGCCGAGGACGTCCGCGCTCGTCCACTCTTCATCCTCGTCGGGATACACCAGCGCGTACTCCTCGTCTCGGTGGCTCATATTCGCCGCCTCTCGACTACTGGATCGACAGCTGTGCGACCGCTGTAGCCAGTACTGTGGTGATTAGTCAGCCTGTGATTTCGATCGATGCTCTCGGGACGCGAGCCGGTGGCTTCAAGCCCGCGTGCGTTCGTAGCGTACATTGGTCTTCCATCCAGAGAAGACCGGTCCGGGTGTTCCAAGCACCCGGGCGTTTCCGAACCGTATACGCCCCAAGGGACCGCTCTCCTCTGTCGATTCCTTGGTCGTGACTAGTAATAAAGATATGGATACGGACCGACAAGAGATCTTCCGGTGAGTTCAATTCCAGATCAAAAGCGGTGTAGCACTACATCAAGCGGGGTCAGGAGGCCGAGGGCTTTGAACGAGAGGTGGAGATCCTGGAGAACTGACTTGAAGAGCAGCGCCGCCAGATGGTTGAGCGCGAGCACGTCGAGGAGAAGGTGGACGTGCTGGCGAAGCGCGTCGAGGACCAGCAGGCGGCGGCAGACGCACCATTCTTCGTCCGATGGATACGATGGTTCCGGCGACGTGAGGACACAGAAAGCGCTGAAGATGGACGGTGACTCTGTAGTGTGGCGCTCAATCGTAGAGACCAAACTGGTAGATCGCATCCTCGTAGGCAGGTCTGATCGTATCCCCCCAATCGTGAGTATACTCCCCCATGATATCTTCCATGACATCACCTCGAAGATACTTGATCATTGACGGCTCTAGATGGCGCGGATGGTCACCCCGCCCCGGTTGCAGTTGCGTGGTGAAGAAATGCCGAAACCAGTGTGGGGTAAATTCTTCGTCTGATGCATCCTCAATGACACCTGCTTCCACAGCGTATCTACCAGTCAACTTTAGGTTAAAACTTGGAACACTCTTCCGGCCTTTCCTCGTATCATTTGTCCACAAGTTGTGTGGATACCCGATTTCCGGACGCATCGCTATCCAGTCGAGTAATGCGTGCTTGGTTTCTTGATCCGTTGGAAAAACTGTCTTCCGCTTTCGCTTGTTACCTGCTCTTCTGACTTCACCGCGATATTTTTCGCCTACTGTTGGCTCCGGCGAAATAAATAACGAATCTGGTTGCTTCTTGACTTTCGGATGGAGTTCAATCCCTCGATCGCTGAGATACGACTGGTATTCCGGATGATCGAGATTGAGATCCATCAAATCTATGTTCAATAGCTCTCCCTTTCGCATACCTGTCTTGCCCATGAGGACACCCGCTGCTCGGTCCTGAGGATCCGGTACATTGCTCAGATACTGTCCGACTTCGTCGACCGTCAGTTTGATTTTCCCTTTTGTCGTGGTGTCAAAGCTAGCCTCATCGTGGACGAGCGCTATTGGATTCCCATTTACTACTCCCCGCTTGAATAGTTCCTCGAGAAATGACTGCACTATTATTATCTTTCCTTCAACCGACCGTCCAGCAAGTCCAGCATCTCTGAGCTGATCGAGATAGTCCCACGCATCGTCTACGCCTACCTCTTTTCGCCAGTCGACATATTCGTCCCAGGCCGCATAATCGGCTCCGTCCCGTGATCTGTGAATTGTATATCTAATCTTGTCCATCCGCGTTTGCGTGAGTGAATCTCGACTTTTGTACTCCATGTACTTCTCTATAGGAGATTCATACCAACGCGGATCGTAGTTGAGGTCGCCATATTTACTCATCGTTGACCACCCTGAGCCAGCCACCCTCTGAGGCACTATACTTTGCTTTACCGTCATCTCTTAGCTCATCGATTGCCGACCCGATGTCATCTCTAATCAGGTCTACCAGTTCGTCTTCGTCGATGGCTGTTTTCGTTGCGAGATTTTTTTCCACGAATCCTTTGATATCGGCTGTATTCGATTCCTCCTTGTTTGTCTTGAGCGTGTGTTCTACTTCCGATGATCTTCCGGATTGGTCATACCCGAACTGACGTCGGCCAGCGCGGGTCATTCGACGAACATACTCTGATGCTGGCATATCCATTTCGTTTGCTGACTCGGCCCACTTGTCTGGGATTTCGAAATGTACCCTTGACATACGCGATTCTGTATTGAGTACGGGAAGGAGTAAAAATTCCGGGTACTACTTCTGAGCAACTGTGGGCGGCTAATTCTTAACAAATATGTTTTACTTTATAGTAACACGCAAGACTGCAGCGGGGTAGGTCTTACTGCATACAATCGTATTACGGGCACAATGTTCTGGTCTTTGTATTTGCTCCCAATCACTGTCCCAGTAACTTTATAACGTTTTGCGTCCACAAATCTGGACATGGAAGACTCGATCTCCTTCAGCAAGAAGGTGGACTCAAAAGGCCGGTTGGTGATTCCAAAAGAACACCGACAGGCGCTCACCATCGAAGGGCGGGAAGCGATCGTCGAATTTGAAGCAACGAAGTTGACGTACCTTGACGAAGACGACGGAGGTGAGTCCTAAACCTGTCGCTGAGTGCGGTAGGGAACCGGGGGCGGTCCAAGGCCCCCAGAACAGGGATTCACCACTTCCCACGGGTGATCCTCGATTGGTTCTCTGCCACCGAGCGCATTAGGTATTGCGTCCGATGCGACTCGGATGGTTCTGGTCTCGATGGATGGTATCGACCATGACCGTCGAGAATTTCGACGGGGATGGTCACGCTGATCAACCATCTATCATCTATCAATCTACGCTTTTGAGAAAACCGAAAACGAGGAGTTGGAAATTCGCCAACACTCTCGGTCCGGTTTCGGGTCTCCTGGTCCATCACCCGGCGACGTGATCGAGCGAGACTCTACGAAGTCCCTACTAAGCTGTTGCGTTCTGAGTTGATAAAGCCACGGCGAGCGAGACCTTTGTGAGAGGCACCGGACCGAGGTGTGTGGGCTGCGCAAGTTCAGCCNCTGTTGCGTTCTGAGTTGATAAAGCCACGGCGAGCGAGACCTTTGTGAGAGGCACCGGACCGAGGTGTGTGGGCTGCGCAAGTTCAGCCTGATGCGAGAAAATGGAAGCAGAATCGAGAAATGCGTCGTCTCAGGCCTAAAAGGCGAAGAAAACCACGATTTTGGCGACAGCCGTCGCTGCCTGCCGACGGCTGTCGCTGGTGCCGTGTGATGAGATTAGCCGAACGAAGTCAGCGTCTCATTCCAGTGCGTCCGAGCTTTCTGGATTGCACGCGCCACGCCACCCTTGATCGGGTGGCGTTGGCGCAGCCACTCCACAAGCACGTATCCGATCAACGCACAGAACAACTCAAACAACACGCCGTTAAGCGATTTCGAGTGGAAATTCTCAACATTCAGATATTGTTTGAATTCGCGAAATAGAATCTCGATCATTGTCCGGAGGGTGTAGATACTGATCACGTCAATGGGATCGTACGCTGACGACGCCAGCGTCGTCAGGTACTGAATCTCTTCTCCATCCGGCGTTTCCAAAACGATACGGCGAAACTGTTCACCGGTCTCGGCCAGTTCGATTTGTTCGTCACGAATCTGTCTCGTTCCGTCCTCATTAGTGACCTCGACGTTCTGGAACGTGTCCAGAACGTCGAGACGGGCGTTTGACTGGAGTAGGGTGACGAAGTCATCGTCGCTGTACTTGATCTCACAAAAGCGACGATAGCGCGTGTATCCGCGGTCAAAGACCCAAATAACCGAGTCGAGGTCTGCGAAGACCTCGACGTCATCGCTGAGATGGTTGAACTGGGGACTTTCGTGGGTTTCACCCTCTGTCACGGTTGTTCCAAGCGGATGCTTGTGTTCACCGTCTACGCGTGCGGCGCAATGAAGTTCGAGTCCACCGTCGTCTGTGTCGATTTCATAGACGTGCTCGTCGTCTCCGACAAATTCGTCGGAGACGACAACTGAGCGGGTGAGTTCGAGATTCGTCGCGTCGACAGCAATNCCCCTCGTGTAAGCCACTCCAGGCGTTTTCGCTGGACAGCACGCTGATGATACAGCTGTGGCGTGTGGAGCAACGCGAACAGCATGCGAACGACCGCGCGGTAGTCGCGGTCGTTCGTGAGTTCGGAGAACCGTGACTCGGGCATTTTGTCAAGAGAGTCATCAACAGCGGTCTTATCGGCGAGTTCGGCGAGCGAACTAGATGGATCAAGTCCTTCACGAATGGCTACTTTGAGGTGGTTGTCGAAGTCGTGTGTCTCGTTGTGGATGCCGATATCGAACTCCTGAGCAATGGACTCGCTGTCGCCTGCGGCGAGCAGCGAGTACAACTCATCGGCGACAGTTTCGACAGAGTTGATGTTGTTGGCGTCCGTTGCATCCGGTGACGGCCTATCTGCCGACTTAGAGGTCACAGACATCAGGCCGTCACTACCGGCTCACGCCGGTTTTAAATAGTCGAAACGCCACAGNGTGACGGCCTATCTGCCGACTTAGAGGTCACAGACATCAGGCCGTCACTACCGGCTCACGCCGGTTTTAAATAGTCGAAACGCCACAGCTACTAAGCTATCTTTCCCAGAATCGTATTTGCATCGCACGGGATCAACAAACGTATTTTCGACCTTCAACAGAAGCCGACCGAAACAGCCTGCGTCAGACACCTCTGTGCGAGGGTGACAAAGCAGTTATAAGGCGGGCGTCTGTCGTACACGCAAGGCTAGGAGAACAATATAGTGCCGATGGGAACGGGGAGCACTAATCCCCGACCCGGTGATCGAGAGATGCCGGTGCCACTCGACCCTACAGAACGGTCGTGGTGGTTTCTCAACGGCCTACGATAATAACGTTTGCCCTCCTCGCGAGCATCTGCTCTCTCATTCAAAACAGATGAGAGCGGGCTTGTGAGTTGGGAAAACGCTATCGGAGGCACGGCGAGGTGGCTCAATCGCCAGCACTATCAGGATGGGCCAAATCACCCATGCCAAGAGACCAATCTCAACTCAGTGCTGAGAATAGCCGTCCCACCGATAGCCCATCCACCACGTCTCGAAAACCATCGATTCACTCGTGCTGGCGTGAGCGTCAAGACGGGCCGGATCAACCGATACAGAGTCTAAGCGAGGCGAATCGATGAGCGATGCGGGCGACCACCCCAGATGCAATACCCTGGGTTGTCAGAACCCTCCCGCTGAAGATGGCTACTGTGAGACGTGCATCGAAACGTCTCCTCGCATCCTCCAAGACGACGCTACCGATACTCGGGATCAAAAAGATCGACCATCCAGTGATTTTGATCATCGGAATCGGAAGGAGAAATCCGATACCTCCGAATCGGCCGATATCGATGCAGAACAAGCTCAAGACGCCGAAACTATCTCTCAAAAAGCAGAGGGAAAAACAGCTTTTGCCGAGGCGATTGCTTGGTTTCACAACCAACTCGACCGTCGGATCTCCGACCATACTGACGAGGGCGAACACCCCGACCGTCCCACGACCGCTCGTGAGTACTTCCACAAGCGTGGATGGACCGACACCACCATCGACGACGCCAGCCTCGGCTGGGCACCGCCGAGTCGCACTGGCCTCCTCGATCACCTCATGCGCGAGGGCTACGGGCGGGACGCCATCCTCGGCACTGGTCTGTTCACCGAGGATTTCCGTCCGCTCTGGCAGGGCCGCTACGTCCTGCCGTACTTCGACGCTGACGGCCAGCCCGTCTACGCGATATCGCGATCGACCGGCAGCGAAGGCGGCGGCGCGGTCGGCTACGACGGCCACCCCACCGACGGTCTGAGCGGGAAATACGCCAAACCCGCTCATACCAAAGAGTACGCCCGCATCAGCGAGCCTATCTACGGCCTCGGATCCGTCGAGGACGGGCAACCAGTACTCGTCACCGAAGGCATCGCCGATGCCCTCACTGCCCATCAAGCGGGCTACGCCTGTATCTCGCCGGTCACTACCCGGTTCAAACACGACGATCGCGAGGGGCTGCGGGAGGTCCTCGACGACCACGATGTCCCGCGCGCGTACGTCGTCCAGGACGCCGAGCGACCCAGCAGCGATATCGACGAAGACGGCCGACTCACGCTCACCCAAGCCGGCGAGGGCCTTCGCGGCGCGCTCGATACCGCCGCGTATCTCGCCGAACACGACATCGACGCCCGGCTCGCCGAACTTCCCCGACCCGGCCTTGACAAGGTCGACCTCGACGACTACCTCAACGAATGGGCCACTGACGGCTCGCTCGCCCCAGTACTCGCCGGCGCGAAGCCCGCCCGTGAGCATCCCGCCTACGATCCACAAGATGCCGCGATCGACGCTGCCACCCGCGACCGGCCCGATCCACTCAGCGACAACGCGTCCGACTCCAGCCACTCGGCGTTGTTCGATCTCGACATTCGAGACGCGTCCGGTCTCGATGCCGACTATCGTGGCCCGAGCCCGCTCGGCCATCACGGTGAGAGCGAGACCTACTTCGTCGTCATCGACGAACGCGATGTCGCGTACGACCACAAGTACAAGGCAGCGTACAACGCGCTCACATACCTGCTCGTCGACGCCGGCAAGCGTCCACCCGACAGCCCCAACGGCCGCCTCGACGACGCCGAGGTGTTCGCTGCGTGGCGACATGCCAAACGAGAGGGCATCCTCCCCGACGACGACCCGATCCCCCGCCGTGCACTCCGCTACGTCGCCGTCGATCACGGCCACTGCGACTCCGGCGACATCGAAGACGGCTGGAAGCTCCCCCGCGACGCCCACGACGACGCCCTCGACACGCTCGAAGAGGAGTACGGCCTCGATCCCGGACGAGAACCGATCGGCACTGGCTGGAGCCAGTCCTCCGAGATGGTTGATCCCACCACTCTCGACGTCGTGCTCGATCCCGAGATGGCATGGCGGGCCGCCCGAATCGTCAGCTCTGAGGACCTTCCGGAGCCTGCCGCGCTCGATCTCGAACCCACAGCCGATGGAGAGGCCTGGCAGTGCCCCCAGTGCAGCAGTAGTGTGGACATCGTTCGATCGGTCGCCATCCACCGCGGCAGCGTGAATTGTTGCGAGGAACCACTAGCCGACGACGAGTACGACGCCGCCTATCGCCGTGCTCACGAAGAGTTCGGCGCACCCCTTCCCGAGTACGTCAGCGCCGCGACCGCGACCGACAACTGGGCACTCATCCAGGGCGCGCTCTCACAGCTCACCCACTGGCACCTCTCCGAGCTCGACTCAACCATTACTGGTCTCGGTGACGGCGAGGACGTCCTCGCCGAGATCGATCCCACATGGGAGGACTCCGCCTCCGGCAAGCGCATCCTCGCCTTCCGTTCGGGCGGGTTCTACTGCCGCGAACACGAGTGTACCATCGATCCCCTTCGACTCGTTGCCCTCGAAGCCGGGCTTATCGACGCCTGTGATGATGCCCTCGCCGGCGAGGCCTTCAAACAGGCCTACCACATCGCTCGCGAAGAGTACGGCGCACCACTCCCGGAGTGGTCGGTTGGCAATCCCGATCACATTCCCGTCCTGCCGCCCGCGGCGGACCTCCTCGGCGAGTTCACCACCGATCGGGATCGGCTTGATGCAGCCCGAGAGAACGTCGAGAGCCTCTATCGGGAACTCGCCAGCGACAGCCGCCAGGCACACCTCCTGACCGCCCTGCCCGCCCTCGGCAAGACCACTTCGGTGGTCAAAAATGCCGACGAGTACCCTGCATTGTACCTCGCTCCCAGAAAGGAACTCATGGCTGAGGTGGCCGAAAAAGCCCACACCCGCGGGATGACCCACATGCACCTCCCCGTGTTCAGCGAGGTCAGACCCAGCGAACCAGCGATCTACGAGGCTGCCAGCTTGATCCGCGATGAGAGCACGGATCTACTCCGAGAGTTCGAGACCCTCGCCGAGCGCATCGACGAACCGGTCGTCGAGGACGACGATGGCTCCGAGGACGCCATCGGAATTCACGTCTCCGTCGAGGAGGACGACTCCGAGGAAATCCACCTCGAGCGCGGGAGCTGTCCGGTCGCCAATGGCCAGCACGGCGAGGCGTGGATGCTCGCGGTTCACGTCGCTCGCCACCTCGGTCACGCGCCGAAGGACATCCACACTCACGACGAAGCGCTGTTCGGCGAGCCGCTCCCCTGCCACCACCACGATGGTACGTGTGCCTACGCCGACGCGTGGGAGGCCGCCAGCGACCCTGAGAATCCTAAGGACATCCTGATCGGGCATTATGGCCACGGCTACGTCGACGGTACTCGTACCTACTACTCCGAGACTGGCGAGGATTCGCAGGTCATCGACCGCACCATCGCGATCGATGAGTTCCCCGGCGATGTCTACGACGAGCGCTTCGACGAGATCTATCTCGACCACGCCACCTGGCTCGCCCAGGCGCTCCGCAGCGACGTCGAGGACCGCCAGACCCTCTTCGAGGAGGATCTCTGGAGCGACGAATGGGTCCGAGCATGGCTCCGCGGCAACGCGACCAGCGAGATCGACGCCGTCGCCGCCGCCGACCACCACCTCGACCTCATGGAGCGAGTGCTCGATGCTCTCGCCATCATCGACGACATCCTCGAAACGAGTTCGTCCATCACCGCTGACGACCACGGAGCCAATGCGGATGAGTCCAGTCTCAGTAGCGCTCTCAGGCGCGTGCAGGATCTCAGCCCCGAGTGGGACGTCGAGGCGATCGAGACCGTCTGTGCGGGACTTCGCTCCGCCCTCGACGACGCTGAGGGCGTCAGTCAGCAGGCGGTCGAACGCATCGAGGACACAGTGCTTCCGCCGCTCGCGACCGCCGCCGTCGAACTCGATGACGACTTTAGCCTCGGTGGCGGGGCTGTCGAGGGACTCGACCGTTTCGGCGGCGATCTCACAGCGATGGTTGAGGATGCCGTGACTGCCTTCCACGAACGCCGCGATGGCGCTGCTGGCCTCGTAAAGGCCGCCCAGTGCGCGCTCGATGGCGGTGAAGAGGGTTGCCGGGAGCTCGCCCTCCACGCCCACGATGGCTACGCACACCCCCTCGCATACCTTCTGCTCCACGGCGTCATTGCTCCCGAAGACGAGGACGAAGATGGTGGCGACGCAGGCGCGAGCACTATCCAGACCGACTCGTTCTCGTTCGACCACGAGGACGGCACCAACCTCAAGCGAACGAGCCTCGGTCGTGAGACNAAGGACGATGAGGACGGGGCCGCGACTACCATCCAGACTGACTCGTTCTCGTTCGACCACGAGGACGGCACCAACCTCAAGCGAACGAGCCTCGGTCGTGAGACGATCATCGTTGACCGGAATCACCACGGCGCTGTCGTCCACCATCCACCCGCCTTCGCCAATGGCGACGCGCAGAACTCCGTAGTCGGCCTCGACGCCACCGGGCGCGAACGCCTCTGGTCGCTCGCCACCGGTACCGATGTCCAGATTCGGGACGTCCACGAAACCGCTCGCGAGCGCCGCGCGTTCCTCCGCGACGTGTTGAACTTACAGGTAGTCCAGACCAGTCCTCACATCAACACCTACTCCGGGTCCGCCCAGAGCAAAAACTTCGATGGAGACGTCGCCCTCGTGAAGTCGGTGGCCGAGGAGTACGCCGCGACGCAACTGCGTCAGGACACCCTCACCGCGACGACCAAACCCGGCGTCATCACCACGAAGAAAGCTCGTGCCGAGATCGAGGAGCGCATCGAGGGTGATGTCGCCGCGGTCGATCACTATGGGAACGTCACTGGCTCGAACGCGCTCGGTGAGTTGAATCTCGGAACAGTACTCGGTTGTCGGCACTTCGGCGATGCCGTCGTCGAGAAGTGGGCCGCGCTCGCCGGCGAAACCGTCCAGCGCTCCGGAAAGGGCAGTGACCTCGAGTACGACAGCGAGACGGCCAACACGTTCCTCAAGCACATGCGCGAGGATCAGACCCTCCAGGCGATCCTGCGCTTCGGCCGGGACAAGGAGGGTGCAGTGGTCTTTGCGCACACGGCGGCGCTTGCCGAGAGTCTGCCGGTGGTTGGCGAGGGTGCAGTCGTCCGTGCGTTCTCGAAAGCTACCAAAGCAGTGACGCGTGCCGCAGAAGTGTATCGCGGTCAGGAGTTTACGGTCGGCGACGTCGCCGACGCTGTCGAGTGCTCGCGACGGACGGTCAGACGGGTGTTGAACGAGCATACCGAACTGGGGTATCTCGAAAAACGCGAGACGAAAACGGGGCTCGCCAACGGGTTCCGGACCGTCGAGCAACCGGGTGATGGCGAAATCGAGTTGCCCGATCTCGATGAGCCGTTTGGACCGGATGAAAGCGGACCAGCGGACAGCACCACCCGTGGACAGGCACCTGGTGACCCGGCCGATTCCTCTCTAGGAGTATCTAGTACGGGATTTGTCTGGGTGGTCGGGGTGGGTGCAGGCGGTGAGGGCCGCCGTCGGAGTGATCGGGCGACACTCCCGGCTCCCGAGGGGACTGACCCATCCCCTGCACCGGGATAGTTCCCGCCGCTCTCGGTGATCACCGGGGTTCGCGTGCGGTGGCTCCGAGCGGTCGGAGAGCCAACAGCCTGTCCAGAAGGAGTAAATCGTCGACTGGGTTAGTCCAGTTCTCGAAGCCGGGTGATGGTTTACTTGTGAGTGTCCCTGAGACCCTCTCATGGACGTGCCTGATCCGCCAGCTCCGGTGGTGATACAGACGAGCGATGGCGACACCCTCCGCGGCACGCTGGTCGAAGACCGGAGGGATGGATGGCTCCTTGATGAAGAGAGTGGTCGCTTGATCCTTGTGTACCCGCAGGATATCGAGCAGATTGAGCGTCGCGATGAGTCAGAAGAGTAGCTACTGAACGGTGAACGGCAGCGTCGTCATTCAGTGCCCACGTTTTCTGTCATAGTGGTGTCTCCAACCTGAGTTCAGGAACTGGCTTCGGGTTCGACTCCGGCGTCATTCATAGCACCATCGAGACGGATGAGTGCCTCACTGACGTGGCTCTCCGGATTGAATCGATACCGCTGGGGAGATGTGCCGTCGAGCGCCTCGACGATCCCGACGTCGACCAAGAGGTCGAGATATCGGCTTACCGACTGCCGGCTGACGCCAGCGAGCTCCGCCAGCTCGGTCTGATTGAACTCGCGGTGTGGCGGTGCATCCAGGAGTGCATCGACGATGTATGGGACGCTCTCGTTTTTCGTGAGGACGAGCCATCCGGATGGATGCTCGGTCCGGCGTGTCTTTTTGTCGCGATCGGGGTTTTGTAGTTCTTCGCTCATGCTGGTTCTATCCGGATTTGAGCGCCCGTGGTGTTAAACCTGTGGTCGCTCCCCGTCAAACGAGATTACCGCAGAGATAAGTATCGAGGGAGTGAGCCAGAACCAATGAGCAGCTCGCGATGGTCGGATAATGAGATCGCGTGCGCACTGAAATGGAAACTGGTCAGATCTCACGGGTGGTCCGGACCTATTCCGGAAGACGATCTCGTTCGCGATGCACTCCCGGCCACCGAGGTCTCGCGGGGACGAGAGGTGTGTGAGACGCTCAAACGGAAAGAGTACGTCACCTACCAGCGGGGACGAGGATTTTCGCTGAAAGGGATGCCAGAACAAGCGTTACTGGCACGTGAACTCCGTGACGAGTGCAGTTATACCGAGTTGCAGATCGAAGCGACGCTGTCACCGTTCGGCCGTTCGGGCGGATTTGAGTAGAGCGCGGTCAGAATTGTCTAGATAATAACAGGCACTGTTTGACTTCCCTGAGAAATGGTTGTGTATGTAGTGCGCGCAATCTAGATTTTGCGCATAATGCAGATAGCTCGCCCAATTTGTCTGACGTAGAATTAAGAGGCGCGAGATTCATCTGCCACGTATGAGAAAAACAAAACGTACACTATTCACAATGTCCACACTGCCCACAAAATCTGCACAATGTAGATTGCTCACAAAACCTTTTGAATTCGCGGGCCAGAGGAGGTCAAACCAATGAGCGCCGGAGACTTCGATGGAATCCCAGGCGCAGCTATCTCGTTGCTCAAAGGAGGCGTAGGGAAGTCCACAATAGCGCTTAACATCGCCGATCGCCTCACAGCCCGTGGTCATGAGACAGTACTGATTGACCTAGATAAGGATGGGCATATGACAACCCAGTTGGGCTACGACGATGCGTACGATCGGGAAGCAAATCTCGGTGATGCTCTTATCGACGGCAACGATCCCCGTGAGTTACTCATTGAGACGGATTTCGGTGTTCACCTCTTACCCTCGAATAACGAACTTGAGAACGTGGAGACAAGGTTGAAAGACGAACGGTTCGCAGACGTGAAACTCCGTCGGAATGTCGTCGAACCGCTCATCAACAACGGTTATGACTATATGATAATTGATGCCGCCGGCGGCCGTGGCAAGCTTTCCGATAATGCGCTTATCGCCGTCCAACGGGTGATCATCCCCTTGATCCCCCGTGCAGGCTCAATCAACGGCCTCAATAAGATGATTGAACGGCAAATCTCTCCAATTCGGGAGAATATCGGCCTAGACATCCTCGCAGTCTCTCCGAACATGATACGGGAGACGATGGGACAGCACAATGAACATCGGACTCTCGTTGAGAATCTCAATCGTGAGTTCGGTTCGTTTGTTCCTGAATACGCCCGGGTAGATTCAGAATTGTTCGATTCACTAGATGATTCAACGCGTAGCGTCGATACTATCCCAAAACCAGGTATCCGCGAACGGACATCAATCTCGCGAGCTTTCAAGCAAGGAATGCCTGTTTCGAAATTTGACGAAGATTGTGATCAAATCCCGAATTTCGATCACTTGGCCGATCTCGTGGAGGAACACAGCCATGCCTAATGAGGATGATCGGTTTGGCGACGTTGCTGATCAACTCAAGCAAACGGAGGAAACAGAGGTGGAGGAGGACGAAAGCATCGTCGTAGAGGACGAGGCACAATCCACTCCTGATGCACCTGATGAAAAGATTGAGGAGAAGTCCGAATTTTCTCAAGAACAGGTTGAATCGAACGAGGAAGAACCAGAAGGTGGGCCAGCCTTCCCATTTGATGCGACCGATATGCATGGTTTCTATGTCCGTGAAGAGACGTGGAGTCGAATCATTAGGATGCGATCCTCGGTGACTGCGGCTTGCTCACTGTTCGATGTCCAAGAATTCGAAGGAAGAGAGTTCCAAGATGCGTGTCTCCGGGTGATCGCGAATCATGGTGAGGAGGTTGCTCACCAAATCCTTCGAGAGCGGGGAATTGAACCTGACGAGAAGCGTGTTCAGGAAGTCGTTGAGATGCTGAGCAACCAAGCAGAGAGTGACTAGTGGGGCAGTATCTGGACTATTGCCTTCATTTCCCGCCTTTTGTACATTATGCGGATAATGTGGATTTCGTGTAGATCAAACCCCTTGCCATCTCTCGGTTTTCTTTGTAGACCCAGCAGAACGCCAACCTCACAGATGGTGGACTCCCCTTTGAATAGATAGCGGAGACAATCGGATTGACCATACTGAGTAGAAGCAGTTTCGACCATCTCAAGAGCGGATATAGCACCGCCCTCCCAGCGATGACCGTCAGATTCAGGGAATCGGTGTAAATAAACCCTCTTCGTGACATATCCCCCTGCTATGATGGATGATCTGACCGCGTTCCAGCGGGATGTGCTGTACGTGATCGGCGGGCTGGATGATGAGACACCGCCGTATGGGCTGGCGATCAAGAAGGAACTCGACAGGCATTATTCGGGTGAAATCAACCACGGCCGTCTGTATCCAAATCTCGACGAGCTGTCGGAGATGGGTCTCGTCGAGAAAGGCAGCGTCGACGACCGGACAAACTCGTATGGTCTCACCGAGCGCGGCCACCGCGAGATCGAGGCCCGCCGCGAATGGGAAAACCAGTACGTCGCTGTCGAGGCGTGAACGTGCTCATGAGTCGAATCAGCGTTCACGGTCCTCGTCCGACACCGAGGCTGGCTTACGGCGAAGAGCTCCAGACGAGACCGGTCCATGCGGTGATGGCGTGATGGTCGAGATTCCCGACCGGCTGGAGTGTCTGTTCAGCACGTCGATCGACCAACAGGGTGACTCGTACAGGATCGAGGTCCCACGCTCCGAACTCGAAGAGGGAACAATCGCTGCTGGTGAGACCTACCGAGTAGCGATCGTCTCGGGTACGCCCCGTTCGGATGATGCCGAGACTCGACAGCAACCGGATGGCGCTTCGTCGTTACCGGAGTCGGATTCAGATAGCCCCACCCAGCAGTCACCACCGGTAGAGTCGGGCGACGTGCGTGAGGTGACTATCGAGTCATTAGGTGATCAGGGCGACGGAATTGCGAAAATCGATCGTGGGTACGTCGTGATCGTGCCTGGTACTCGCCCCGACGATGAAGTCACCGTCGAGATCGAGAACGCACGCGAGAACGTGGCGTTCGCCCGCGTTCGCGACGACATCGGTTCGGACGACAGTTCGGAGTTCGATGATCCGTTGGCGGAGGAGACGCTCGGAGAGAATGAGTAAGCGGATCGGGGCGATACCCAGTGTCTGACGTAGATTCATGCCGTTGGAGTCACTCCATCGTGTATGAGCTGGGAACGGCGGATCCCGCCGTTCGCCGAGGACGCTCTCTTCGTCTTAGATGAGGTGATCACCCGTGCAGACGACAGGAGCGTGCCGAAAGCCGACGCCGAAGCGATTCTTGCGGCTGACGACCGCTTCACCGACGCTGACGCCGAGTACGCTCTCAACGTGCTCCAGAGCCGCGGGCACATCTACTACGTCGACGAACGGGTCTATATCACGCCTACAGACGAGTAGTCGGTAGAGACGAGGGGTAGCGCGTGTATCACGGACAGTCTCACTTTCACCGCGGTTGGAAAGCTTCTATAATCGTGTGGTGTCTCCCTGAGATCGAGGGCGGTACGCTCGCCAGCCCTCCGACCAGAGCGCGTCACACGCTCTTCTCCCTCCTTTCCATGATCATGATCGAGACAGTGAAACGCGTGCTGGGGCAGTCGGATGGCGAACTCGTCGTGGAGTGCCGTCAGTGTGGCTCGAACGTGGATCCCAGCGCGGAGTCGTGCCCGGCGTGTAGCTCCACTGAGATTGCGCGGTACGACATCAGTCGGTGATGAGACGGTCTGAAACGGTGATAGATTTCAGTGGTCGTGCGAGATACAGGGCGCGTATCGGTCACGGGTCGCGAAGTGGATCACTTGTTCAGCCCTCTCGAATCAGCGGAATAATTATACCACATTGCATTCGATATACGCGTAACGACGGTAGATCCATGACCTACTGAGTATCCTCATCGGCGCTCGACGACGCCGATACTGTCGTTGCTATCGCTAACAGCCAGCAGCAATCGAAAACACAGATGGATCTACCAGCCCGCGACGAAGTCAGCACTGAGTACCGCTTCGATTTGACCACGATATTCGGAAATCCAGACGAATGGAAAGCCGCCCGTGACGAACTCCTCGAAAGGCTTGAAAAGCTAGATCAGCTGGCGACAGAGCCGCCGGAGACAACCGAAGGTCTCGAAGAGATTCTCTCTGAGACGGAGGAGTGTTATCGGCTCCGACAGAGACTGGACCTCTACGCAACAC
Source organism: Halococcus salifodinae DSM 8989 (assembly GCF_000336935.1). NCBI lineage: Archaea > Methanobacteriati > Methanobacteriota > Halobacteria > Halobacteriales > Halococcaceae > Halococcus > Halococcus salifodinae. The sequence continues at coordinate 40,342 of NZ_AOME01000026.1, forward strand.
TCTCGAAGAACGTGAATACGGACTCCGAATCCGCAGCCGAACGTCAACGCGATTTCAAGGATTTGGAGGCGTCTTTCGATCCTGTCGTGGGGACGGTACACCGAGCGCTTGGCGACCTTACCGATGACGACTTTACTGCGCTCATCGAACCAATCGAAGACTACCGCTACTACGCGGAGAACCTGCGCTCACAGGCGAGACACGTTCAGTCGCCGGCCGTCGAAACTGTCATCGCAGAACATGGGGAGGTTCGATCAGGCCCTGATCGAATTCTTCGCGCGATTACGACTGAGGACTTTGATTCCCCAGAAGTGAAGCGTCCCGACGGGGAAACAGTCGAAATCCGCCCGGGGAACTACCAGACGGAGTTATCCCATCCCGACCGAGACTACCGACGGCGCGTGCACGAAGCGTATCATACGGAACACCATCGATTCGCCGCGACGACGATTCGAACGTCTGCGGAGAAGCTCTCCGCGGCAGATACGGAATCCAGCATCCGTGGCTATGACTCTATCCGAGAGCGGGATCTCCGAGGAACGTATCCTGAAACCGGACTCGAACCAGCCGTCCCCGAATCTGTACACGATACACTCCTTGAAGCGGTTCGAAACAACCTTGGACCCTATCACCGAGCCCAACAGCTGCGACGAGAGAGGCTCGACGTTGAGAAACTCCGCCCATGGGACCGTCGTGTTTCGCTCGCTGAACAGCCTGCTCCAGACCTCGATTACGAAGATGCGTTAGAGCTGGTCATAGACTCACTTACGCCGCTTGGAGAGGACTACGTTGACCGCGCACGGAACTTCCTCCATGACCGGCGCATCGATGTCTATCCGACGCAAAACAAACGAACCGATATTCCAGCATACTGTCCATCTTCAGCACCGGACGGTGCTTTCGTTCTCGCGAATTTCCGAGGCGATGTCAGGACGATGTTCTTCATCGCACACGAACTTGGGCACGCTCTGAACGTGGCGTATCACCGGGACGGTCCAGCTCGATACGCAACGAGTCCCTCTGCTGTCTGCGAGGTGCCTTCGATTCTGCACGAACTGCTGCTAGCAGAAGAGTGTATGCAGGAAGGGGGTTCACTTGCTGCACACGCACAAAACCGTCTTGTCGAGTGTGTTGCAGGGAACCTGTATCGGAACGCCCGTACTGCGGCATATAACCACGCTCTTGCAACGAAGATTGAGTCTGGGGAAGAGCTAACACCGGAGAACGCACGGGACATATACGACGACCTGCTTGACGAGTTCGATCCGGTCTATGAACGCGAAGGGGTAATTGACCGAGTTGGAGGGATTGGTATTCGGATACCCTATTCCAGCTATCAGTATGTACTCGGTGCAACAGGGGCGCTCGCAGTTCGTGATAGCCTCAAGGAAAACTTAGTATCTCCCAACGAATACCGACAGTTCCTTCGACAAACCGGTCACAGACCGCCATTCGATTCATTCTCCGCGCTTGATCTAGATATTCAGTCATTTGGTCCCTTCGAACGTGCCACCGCGAAATTCGATAGTTATCTCGACCATCTATAGCAGAGAGGATCAAACAACTCGCCATTTCCCTCTTGGAGCTGTCCTGAGATTGTTGCAATCCGATACAGTAGAATGACAATCGATGTTTCCTTGATGAATACAAGTCTCTGTATCGCGCAGGTCTCTACTGAGAGCTATTGGATAGTTTGGTCCCCTGTACTGCATGGAGAGCGCGAATCGGTCAGGAGACGGGCCTCTCACTCAATACGTCGGTTCGGGAACCACGGCAGGTAAACCGATCCGGCGACTGCCGGCTACGGCTCGGAGGACGCCCCGACCGCGTCGGAGATCGTCTGGAGGTCGGCCTTTCTGAACGTGGAGTCGTTTGCCGCCTCCGGCGACTCCGCGACGCCGACCTGCGCCCGGATGAGTCGGCGCATCCGCGTCGTCGACGGTCGCCCCGACTCGTCGACGTCGATCTCGAGTGTCTCACAGATCGCCTGTAGCTCCTCCTTCGTGAACGACGCCTCGAACTCCCGTTCGAAGCGACCCGTCGCCGCTCGAATCGCGTTCCGCACCNTGAACGACGCCTCGAACTCCCGTTCGAAGCGACCCGTCGCCGCTCGAATCGCGTTCCGCACCTCGTGGACGGTCACACTCATGAGTCTCCACTCTCCTGTCGCCACCCTCAAGCTTCCTACTCGGTCGCACCGAGCGTTTCAGAAGATGTGGATCGGATGTGATCGCTGACTATTGCTAGACTCATCCTCTGCATGCAGCACGCCATTCTCATCAGTTCCTGAGGATTCCAACAGAGCCTCACGTTCCACTTTCGGCGTGCTTCGACAGGCTATAAGTACCAACCAGCCAGAGAAGCGAGCATGGCAGACCTAACGGTGAAAGCGGCCGTGAAGGAGCACCTCGACCAGATGAACGTCTCGTCGGACTTCTACGGCGCGCTCGACGACGAGGTATCGGACCTGCTCGCCGACGCCGCCCAGCGTGCCGACGAGAACGACCGCAAGACTGTCCAGGCACGCGACCTCTGATGCGGGCACTCCCCTGGCGTGGTCGTGTTCGCTGGGGAGCGGAGTAATCCACAAGATGCGGGTCGAGTTCGACGGAGGTACGCTCCTACTGCGGGAGGCCAGTGAGAACGTTCCGTACGCGGAGTGGGACGACCGGATTGACGACTATCGCGCGCCTGCGTATCGGTACCGTCCCCTGCTCGAATGGGCCGACGCATGGGGTGGTGATGATTCCAGCTCCGCTACAGAGGAATCAGCCCACCAAGAGACCATCCAGTCGGCGACTGTTGGGATCGAGGACACGGCTCGGGCCTATCCCGCCCTCGCGCTCGATCCGGCGCTCCAGATCGAACCACGCGAGTACCAGCAGGCGGCGCTCGATGCGTGGCGAACCCATGATCGTCGCGGCAGCGTCGTGCTCCCGACCGGGAGCGGCAAGACGTTCCTGGGTATTCAAGCCATCGCAGATGCCGGTGTCGCCACGCTCGTGGTCGCGCCGACGATCGACCTGATGAACCAGTGGCATGCGACGCTCACCAACGCTTTCGGCGACCAACTCCCCCGTCAGAGCGGAGATGGGCCCGAACAGGTGGTCGGTGTCCTCGGTGGCGGCACCCATGAGATCAGACCGATCACGGTCACGACCTACGACAGCGCGTATCGCTACATCGACAAGTACGGCGACCAATTCGGCCTCTTGATCGCGGACGAAATTCACCACCTGCCGGCCCCGACCTACAGGCAGATCCCCGAGATGACCATCGCACCATACCGTCTCGGGCTCACCGCTACTTACGAGCGCGCCGACGATGCTCACGAACTCCTCGAAGACACCGATCTCGTGGGGCCCGTCGTCTACGAAGAGGACGTCGACGAGCTTGCCGGCGAGTATCTCAGCGAGTACGAAACCATCCACATGCAGGTCGAGTTGACCGACGACGAGCGCCCCCAATACGACGAGGAGTACGGCATCTACCGCGAGTACGTCGACACGCACGACTTCGACCTCTGGAAAGCCAAGGGGTATCAGGAATTCCTCGCGCACACCTCCTACGATTCCGATGGTCGGCGGGCGCTGATCGCCAAGCAACGCGCTGAGGAGCTCGCACGCACGGCAGCGAAGAAACTCGATACGCTCGACACCCTGCTCAAACGCCATCACGACGACCGCACGATCATCTTCACCGCGAACAACGACTTCGCCTACGAGATTTCCCAGGAGTTCATCGTCCCCTGCATCACCCATCAGACCAAGACCGACGAGCGCACGGAGATCCTCGAACGATTCCGAACGGGCGAGTACTCGATCTTAGCGACCTCGCAGGTACTGGACGAGGGCATCGACGTGCCCGCCGCCAACGTCGGGATCATCCTCTCAGGGAGCGCGTCAAAACGCCAGTACGCCCAACGCCTCGGGCGAATCCTGCGACCCACCGACGAGCGCCAGCCCGCGCGGCTCTACGAGATCATCGCCACGGACACGATGGAGAACTACGTCTCTCAGCGCCGCCGCGAAGGCGTCGAGGCAGAAGCGTGACCGCGACCGAGATCAACACGGTGAGACAAGAACCATGCTGACGGCCGATCTCGCGCGCTCACGAACATCTGACGGCAAAGTGATGCCGCTGTTCATCGATTCCGAGGACGCTCAGTATCGGGAGACGGCGAGCGAGTTGATCGAGCTATTCGAGACGCACGTGGGTGAGCCGAAGGCCGACCTCGATACGGCGATCGATCAGCTGACGGTAGCGGATACCGACTACAAGATCATCCAGGGGCTGGCAAAGTTGCTTCGTGACGAGTGCGATTTCGAGACGGTGGCGGCAGCCGAGCCGCGCGAGATCCGCCAGCGACTGTTCGCGCGCGCGAACGACTCGTATCCGATTGTCCGGCAGCCGACGCTCGGTGAGGACATCCAGAAGCTCGACGTCTACACGGCGGTCGCCGACGAGCTCGGGATCTCACTTGCGGAGTGTCATCAGGGGATGTATGCGGATCTGGATGCGAACAACCGCCTCGTGCGCTTCGGCGATCAGGTCGCCGAGTCGGTCGAACTGGACACTGATGGGACGACCAGCACGACCCAGTTGACCGGTCAGAGCGAGGAGGCGTACACAGGCAAGGCCCTCACCGTCGAGTGGCTGCTGCATCGGTACAACCTCGCGCTCGCGCAGGCAGTACTGTACGACGCGACCGAGTTGCGCATTCGGGTGTGGGACCACTTCGCGACGACATTTAGCTACGTGAAGCTGTTCGGGCTGATGCACCGGATCTATCCGATTGACGAGCACGGCGAACGAGTGTCGAGCACGGACCTCGCGGCTGGGTACGAAGCGATCTTGGACGGTCCGGCTTCGCTGTTCAGGCAGTCGCGCAAGTACGGCATCCGGATGGCGAACTTCCTGCCCGCGCTGCCCCACTGCGAGCGGTGGGACCTCACGGCGGAGATTCTCACCGACGAGTCAGCCAACGAAACACGGGAGTTCGCGCTGGATCAGACGGCAGGGCTCCAAACGCACTACACTGGTGGCAGTCGGTACGACAGCGACCTCGAACGCACGCTCGCCGACAAGTGGGAGAGGGCGAATACGGAGTGGGAACTGGTCCGTGAGGACGACGTGATCGATCTGGGGGCAGAGGTGCTGCTGCCGGACTTCGCGCTCGAACATCCCGATGGGCGACGGGCAATCCTCGAGATAGTAGGCTTTTGGACGCCGGAGTATCTCGAAGAGAAGCTCGCTAAGGTTCGTCAGACCGATGTGGACAATCTACTCTTAGCGGTGTCCGAGGAGTTGGACTGTACGAGCGAAGACATTGATCTCGAAGCCGACCGAGTGCTCTGGTTCAAGACCGGCATCCACGTTTACGATGTGGTCGACCTCGCCGAGGCGTATGCAGTTCAGGCCCCTTCTGCTGGTCCCTGAGTAGGGACAGTCCATTCGATTCGCTCGGAAATAGTGGTTGGCAAGCGTGATCTACGCTCCGGCGTCAGATCGGTCAGTACTGTTGCTCCCTGAGAAATTCGAGCAAAGCGTCGATGTTCTCTGGCGAGGCCGACGATTGGCCGAACATGCTCTTGAATCGGTGATCCAGCCCGCCGTCTTCGATGAACTCCTGAGCGTCCTTGAGCTGGGCTTGGAGTGCGTCTTCGTCTCCTCGATGAAGATGCGATGCCACGGTCGGAAAGTCAACGTGAGGGACGGCAGCGAGGACGTCAGCCAGATCGGTTTTGCGGGCGCTGTGGAGCTTGGCAGCGACCAAGACCTCACCGTCGGCGACAGAAGCGGCGGTTGATCGTGTTCCTCCGGAGATGGTCGTCTCGGAGCTGTGATCGCGAAGGTAGTCGAACGACCACTCGGCCTCGGTCTGTCGGCATCCCAGACCGTTCACTAGTAGATCGACGCCGATTGGGTGTGGCAGCCCTTCGGTCCGCTCGAAAAGCTCGATTTCGCGGTCATACGTGGTTTCTTCTGGTGGCACTTCGAGTTCGTTCTTTCGTTCGAAATCGTGGTCTTCCAAGAACGCCACCACGGCATCGGTGTCTTCGGGTGCGATGACGAGGTCCAGATCGGTCGAAAAGCGCGTCTCGAACTGTGAGACGGCGTAGCCCCCGACGAGGACGAAGTCGATGGTGGAGCGCTCTAGATCGGCAAGCACGTCGATGAGGGCCTCGCTTCGTTCTTCTTGGCTCATGGCGAGGCTGGCGTCGTGCGGTAGTCAGCTTCGGTTTCGACGTCGTCGTACATGCGATCGAGGATGTCCAGTGCCGACTCGAAGGTCGCGTAGTGCTCTCGTGCGAACGCAACAGTTTCTGAGCGCGAGATGACCGGCCGTCCGTCGACAGTCTCCGCATCAACCTGCGCACGCGGTTCGAGGACGATCTGCAGCGGCCCAGGAATCTCGTCGGCTGGCTGACGCTGTTGAGCAGTCGGGATCCCGAACCGTTCGAAGAAGCGCTCCCAGTCGACGAGATCGGTCTCATGGATGGCAATGAATAGCGGGTAATCCGTCTCGTCACGTGCGACCTGGTAGCCACCTCGAGTCCAGACGTAGACGGCGTCGATAGCGGTGTAGGCGAACTCCATGCCCGCGAACTGGGGGAGGACGTACGCTTCCGAGATGGTGGGCGGAGACACACCTGCTGCGGCCGCGAGAAAGGCGAGGCCTGCCTCTCGGACGGCGTCGTCGACGACAGACAATCCACCATCATATTGCACGTAGCCCGCCTCTTCGAGGCGATTTACAGCCCGGCGGATCGTCTCGCGGTTCTCATTGATCTTGCGAGCCACGCCCGAGATGGGGTCGCCCGGCTCGATAGCGAGGAGTGTCTTGAGCTCTGTTTCGCCGCATTGTTCGAACATCGTATAGTTACACAAAAGTATGCAACAGTAAAATGCTTGTCGTTGGGAGCTGGTTCGGAGCACGACGATCTGCAGTAGGAGGCTCGAATCCTGGCGAGTGCCATCTGTGACGTATGTTGCTCGAAGGGACGCCAACGCTCCCGCAAAAGCGAGTTCCGAGACTGCTGGTCGCAGTCGTGATCCGTGTCAGAGCGTGAGGTCAGTGATGTCCCAGTCCTGTGGAAGATCGTTCTCAAGGCCCTCTTCCCTGACGAGGTTCCGGATGCGGTGTTCTACGTCGTCCTCTAGTTCGAAGTCGAATCCGAGGTCGTCGTGCCAGTCCCAGTACCGTGGGCTGGTGGGCCAGAAGTGATCGCTGGCGGCTCCAGCGGGCCCATCCAAGAGGTAGCGTGCCTCGGTGATCGTCTCATCCAGTCGGTATGTAATCTCGTGTTGAACCGCGTCGTCGTGGATCATCCATTCGAGGAGGTCGACGGCCATGTGCTGATCGGCGTAGAACGCGTGTTCGAGCATGGGGCTTGTCGAGAAGATATGGTCGGATGCATGCTCGTGGATCCGCTCTGCGACAGCGATATCCGGGTGTCCGATGCCCCAACCGTATGGGTGGAGGCCTTCGATGATGTAATCCTGCTGCTCGCCAACCTGGGTGCGGATAGTTTCGAGGTATTCGAGCGCGTCGACGGGAATCGTCTCCACCCCCTCTGCGAGTCGCGTCCGAATGAAGTTCCGCCCGGTGACGTTCTGGAGAATCGTGGTCACATGCGGGAAACCCTCGGCCGTGTTCGGGTGATACGCGTTGAGGAGTTCTTCGAGAACCGTCCAGCCCTCGGCTTGGATCGCCGCGTCGAGTTCGCTGATGAGTTGTCGTCGATACCCGTTTCGAATGCCGGAGTATCTATCGGATGCACCCGATTCGCTGGCGGACTGCAATTCACTCTCGTAGGTCGCCATCGCCTCAGCGAGGCTGTCTGGTGTCGCGTCTGTCTCGTTCTCGAGGAATTTGTCAAGCGATGCGAGTTCGACGGTTTCCGGCCTGTAATCCGTTTCTCCGGATGGTGTGAGGTCCTCAGTATTCGATGAATCAACGGTGGTATCCTCGGATACCTCCGTCGACGAACAGTCGTGAAGGCGGAGGCGTGTGAGCGTATCGAACTCTTGGCCACAGTCATCGCATTCGTGGCTCATGGCCAGTTCCTCCGGGCAATCAGCGGGTAAGAGTTTGTATTCCAGCGTGAACAGTTCGTGTCGTCCGGTTCACTTTCGATGTGAACGGTTGGTCGTTCTCGGCTCGTTGGTGGGGCGCGAACAGGAATACTCCAAGCACCGCCCTCATCACGCCGATAACGTCGAGGCGGTGATCGGTAGCGAACAGCGGAGAAGAACAATTAACTGTCCTCACAGTAATGGTCTCGCTGTCACATTCAGCGAATGAATGAGACATGGAGGGGGGATGAACAGGGGATGACCGCCACCGAATCGGACTCGCGACAGCAGCGCGTTCAGGACGCGCTCGCAGCCCTGTTGAGTGCGGATGAACACGACAACAGCTATCGATACTTCCGGGCAGCGGACGTCGTTGAGGTTGACTCGGAACTCTCGCCCGCAATGGTGGGTTCGTACCTCCCGCGAATCGAGGCAGAGTCGCCGCTGTCGAGCGGGCTCATCGTCGAACGGTACACCGAGCGACGATGCGGGGCGTCGTTGTGGATCGTCACAAGAGAGAACGCGTGACCGGGGGCTCGTAGTGTTTCGGGTTCATTACGGCTGATAGTGCCCTCTTATCGACTGACACGGGAAAAGAATCTGGGGTTACCTATACACGCTGTGTGAGAATGAGGGTGCTCAGGATAGCAACGATTGCAATGAGAACGCCGAAGCCGGGTCCGCTTCCCCTGGTTCTTTCACTGGTCGCTGAGCCTGTGGAAACGCCAGTATCTGCCCGTGTCTGAACCGATGTCGATCCGTTCGATCCAACCGGTGCCGATCCGTTCGATCCATCCGCTCCTCCTGCAGCCACAGCCGTTCCACGGGGTGTCGGACCGAGACCCTGGGCTTCCCGTACGTCTTCGCCGATTGCGATGACTGCGTTATCGATAATGGGTCCTTTCTGGATCACCCTGTCTCCACTCATCAGATATGGAACATAGTATGGTGTATCCGTGGATCGATTCGAGGTGAGAAAGTCAAATCGGTTGTTGTTGTTCGTGTCGCGGTGAAGTTCCGCACTTGCAACATCTTGGCTCTCGGTCAGTTGGGAGCGGTCAAACTCTTTTCCGGACACGTTGAACAAGTCAACGGTCACATTTCGATGGGTGCCGGGATCGAGGTACTCTGAGACACCAATGATACTCGCTACATCGACCGGTTGGGGAGTGAGCTGCTCTGGCGTTCGCGGACTGCCGACGGTAGTCGTGGGCGAGCGGCGTTCGATCATCGTCTCTGAAGTCGGAGGCGAGGGATTGGAGCTAGAACTGGAAGGTGTTGCGGTGTTCGATATCGCTTCATGAATAACGATGAACCCACCTTCGGGGAGTGTCGCTGACTTTACGATGACAGTCGTTCCATCGGACTGCTGATCACCGAATTGGATCGAGCTTCCGTTCTGTTGTATCGTTTGATTCGCTGCGGAGGTGTTCGTGGTCGCGTTGTTCTCCGCTGCGGTGCTGATCTGGGTGGCTGGGATTGCACCCACGGTAAGTATAAGGAGAATTAGAAAGAACCACGCGCTGAGAGATGAGGTGGACGACATGTATCTTCTCGTCACTGCGAATATGATAAATGCTTTCTGGAGGTAGGTCACTGAATTCCGGTTCCGACGTGACCGCACGGGGTTGCGCGTCGCGATCTCGCCGAACTCCTCTCGACCGCGAATGTCACCGTTGAGCATCGCGTCTTCACTGGTGTCGAGATCGACGGCTGATCGAGGGGGAGCGGCTTCATACGTATCCTACCTGCGCCGTGGCGGGGACAGCGTGTGTCGAAGCGCGTCGAGTAGACGAATGAAAATCAGCCATCTAGCTGCCGTCTGTGAACCAAATGCACGTTTAGCCTTACGAGCACTTTTTGCAGTAGTGCAACAAACGAACACGCATGAACCGTCGGCGGTTCCTCATCGCCCTCGCTGCTGGATCGGCCATCGCTGGCTGCCTCTCAGACGCTTCAACTGGGGGAAACGGGACGTCAGATAACAATTCAGCGACGACAGCGGCGACCTCCGAACCCACCGACAGGGCGACCACACCAGTCGAGACGTCGACCAGAATCTCGGATCGCTCGGCAACCTCTCCATCGGAGACGAAAACCCATACACCGAATGGTCCCTCAAGTCAAACGACAGTTTCTGAACCGGAATCCACAACGCACGGGCTGCTCTCCGGACCGGACGAGCGTGAAACCCGGACACCGCCCGGATCGCCAGCACTTGACCCTAATGGTGTGTGGCCGACCTTTCGGTTCGATGCGGCGAACTCGGGATACAACCCCGAAGGAACGGGGCTCAAGCAGGGAGAGCAGTATTGGCGACTCGCTCCCACCGGCGCGGCCACTCTCACCGACGAGACGCTCTTCGCCGTCACCAACGGCGAGGACTATCGGACGCTCACACGGCGCGATCCGGCGACCGCCGAGGTTCGCTCCCGAACTCGACTCGTCGACTATGGGGTGAATCCACCACCGACCGTCGCCGGCGACCGTGTTTTCGTCACGACGTTCATTGAGGCGTTCTGCCTCGCCACGGACCGCAACACCGTCGTGTGGCGTGGCCCCGAAATGGACGGTATCCAGGCCCCACCGGCAGTGTCCGACGGGACCGTGTTCGTCAACAGCGGCGGATTCGAGGCAACCGCGCCGCAGTTGCGAGCGTTCGATGCTGCGACAGGTAACGAGCAGTGGCGGTACGACACGGGGAACAGGTCGTACACGACACCAGCCGTCGAAACCGGTCGCGTGTTCATCGCCAGCAGCGCGGGCCTCCATGCTGTCGATGCCACCAGCGGTGAACAGCTGTACTTCGTTGCGGATGTCGGAGGAGAACGAACGGTACCCGCGGTTGCAAACGGGAGCATCTATATCGTCACCCACGGGCGCAGCGAGGACGACCAACTGGTCGCCGTCGACGCGGCCGATGGCTCCGTGCAATGGCGCGAGAGCTTTCCGGACCTAGGTTATGGGTCGCCCGTTATCGCGGACGACATCGTCTACGCAGAAGGGGAAAACGGCGTGGTAGCTCTCGATGCGGCCAGCGGCCAGCGATCGAGAATGATCGGCGGAAGCGGCTCGCCCGTCGCCCGCGTCGGTGAGGTTCTCTACACAACCGATGGAGGCACGCTCGTCGCGCTGGATGTGTCCGGCGGCCAACTCTGGTCGCATACGACCGAAGAGGTACAGATTCAGGACACCATCGGTCAGGACATCCATCATGTCACGCCAGTCGCTGGAGCCGTCTATGTAAGCGCTCATGACGGGTTTCACGGCTTCGGGCCTGCTTGACCATTTGGTGTGGCAGCCACAGCCGATGATAGTGTGGACCGATTGTCGGATCGGAACCAGCCCTTTCTCAACCCCCCCCCCCTGTCAATAACCACATGGCTACTGACAGACTGTCAGCAACCCCCGTTCTTTATATACAATCCACCCTGTCAGAAAGACGCCCTCAGAATGGCCCGCTACGCCACCTACATTCGCGCCTCGACCGACGATCAGGAAACCTCTCACCAGCGCGATGCGATCGACGAGTGGCTATCGCAGCATGAGGTTGATTCGTCGGAGATCGACCGGTACGTCGACCTCGCCCAGTCGGGAGCCGATCCCGGTCGCGAACAGTTCACCGAACTCGTCGACGCGATCCAATCCGAGAGCTACGAGTATGTGGTCGTATGGGAGATCTCCCGGCTTGCACGACTCGGTAGCATCTACCAGCGCTTCTTCGAGCACTGCGAGGACGCTGGAACCACGGTCGCGATCACCGACGGATGGGTCGAGGAGGTCCGCCCTGATGGGACGGGAAAGCTCATCGCCGACATCTCCGCAGCGGTCGCCGAGGAGGAACGACGCCGGCTCACCAAACGGATCGAATCGGGCGTCTCGCGCGCGCAACGCGAGGGCAAGTGGCTCGGCAGAGTCCCGAAGGGCTTTCGCCGCGACGACGACGGCTACCTCCAACTGATTCACGAGGCTGACCGAGACGCCGGCGAGATCAGCTACCTGGAGATGCGCAGCGCGATCGAGCGCGTCGACGACGGCGAATCCTACCGATCGGTCGCAGCCGATACGCCGAACATCGGTCGATCAACCATCATGAGTATCGACAAGAACGAGGATCGCCGCGCGTGGTATCTCGACGCCGAGGCCGATGATGGTCGCGTTGACCAAGTGCTCACAAACACGACTGATTGAAGACAGCGGACGTGGAACTATGCGGCAGCAGGTTCGTCAGTGTGGTCCATCTCAGAATCGAGTGAAACGGCGAAGTCGAAGACGATCTCATCGTAGGCGACGATCGGCCGTTTAGCGTTCCCCTCTTCGACGAACTCGACGATACCGTGGGCAGCGAGCTTTCGGAGCTGGTCATGGACGTTTTTCTTGTCCCGGTCGACCAGCCGTGCTGCTTCCCGAATGCTCGCCGGTTCATGGACATTCAACGCGCGCAAGAGCGCGAGCGTCGAGTCGGTGAACACCGCTGCCGCGGTGTCCACATCCGGGAACGAAAGCGTCGGATAGTCGGTGCTACTCTCGTCGCTTTGCTCCTCGGACTCAACGGTGACACGCAGCGTCCGCGCCCACTCGTCGGGCACGGAATCGGGATACGACCCAGCGTGCTCCGCACTCTCCTGTTCACGTCCGTTCTCGGTGTCGTTCTCAGTCATATGTCGTAGTCCTCCGGTGATGAGCCGAACGGCTCGATTCCTGTTTCTCGAAAGAATCGGTCGCAAACCGCTGCGACTGTCCCTGGAAACTCGTACTCGGAGTCGAGATCGCCGCCGATGTGACGATGATGGGTTCCGTCGCCGTGGTCGTTGTCGTAGCGCAGCATCGTGCCCTGTTCCGGGCCGATCGGCCACTCGGTGTCGTCGGGCGGATCGGCCGGATCAGCGACTCCGAAGTGGAGCGCGCAACACGCCCCAGGCGGGTATCGTCCGACAGCGGCAGGGTAGATGAACTTGTATCGGACGAGTACGTCCGCTCGCACCACCTTCCGTTTCTCATAGACCACCTCGGGGCTCTCATCATCGGCCATCCTCTATCGTTGGTGCGGACGCCAACGTATTAAGTTCGTGGGTGCGGACACCAACGAACCTAGTCGATAATTGAAATGGGTGGTGCGATCGAACGCGTCGACGAAAGGGCGTCGCACCGATCGATCGCAACGGACACATCGAATATTGGTGATTGACGCGCCTCGCCGACGTCGCCATAATCCCAGAAGCCACCATTAGGGCGTAGCGCCGACGAGGATGTATGGCTCGGCGCGGCCCTCCCGCCCCACTCGTTCGACCCTTGTGACGGTGAAGCCCGCCTGAGTGATGCGGTCGGGCCAGTACTCCTCAGGGGTTGCGGTCGTGTCCCCGGGAACGATCGGGAGTTCGAGTACGCCGAGCGTGCCCTCGGGTGCACAGACGTGATGGGCCTCGCGGAGTGCCGGATCGACCTCCGCCGCTGGAAGGTCGTGGAGCACTCGACACGCAGTCACCACGTCCTGCGAGCCAGTTGCCACGGGAAGCCGAGATGCGCCGCCGACGATGGGCGCAATGTCGACGCCCGCCGCGCGGCCGTTGCGCCGCGCGAGTGCCGCGCCGTTCCCGAGGATGATGCGATCGTCGAACACGTCGAGCCCCAGCAACGTACACGAGTCGGGCACGCTGGGAGCGAGACCGACGAGCGACCGTCCGGTGCCACACCCGATGTCGAGCGCATGGTCGGCCCCCGCGAACGGTAGCGCGGATGCAAGCGCGGCGTATGGTTCCCGGTCGAGAGCCCACGGAGGTGGGGACAGCAGCCGACGCACTGCCGTCGCTCCATGGACTGCCCCACCGAACATCGCCGCCGTGGCGACCAGACGGATCCACCGCGATTCACTCGTTCGCTGGCATACCCCGGCGGGAAGGATCACAGCGAGTGCGGTCAGGATGGTTCGCAGCCGTCGCCGCCAGTGATACAGCCCGAAGTTGTACATCGATTCTCCGTGCCGTGCGAATGGCCGGGAGACCTCTTCAGTACCCTGGTATCGCTGGGCAGGGTTCTGCCATCTGGCCGCTGGTCATTCAAGTGGTTCTGGCGACAAGGTGAAGATACGAGAGACGCTCGCGCCCGGTTCTATTCACTGCTGATTGCTTCTGACTTGGAAGAATAGCCCGTGAGTCGCTATTCGAGGGTGGCGAGAACGCGGATATCGGTGTCGGCGTGGCGCTCACGCTGGGTCTGTGCGCCGTGATCGCGGAGGAACGCTTCGACGCGGTCGGCGAGCTCGGCTGCTTGCTCTCGATCGATATGAACGACCAGGGTTGAGCGTTCCCGGTCGCTGTTGTCGATGACGAGCGAGAGTTCGTTGAAGCCGTTCGAGTGACGGTAGGCCTCGAACTCGTCGGCGACGGCGTCAGCGAGATCGTTGAGAGTTCGATCAGACGGGGAGCGATTCACGATTCACTCGGATACTGGCCTCGGTGCGGTATTACAGCTGTCGGCTGACGCGCGGGTGAGGGTAGCTGGGTGGACGACGTTCTGGTCCCTCTGCTCAGCGTATCAAGTTCAAGGGTTCTGAACCGGGGCTCAGGAAGGAGTTCCTTCTGGATACTGTCAACCGTATACTTTGAATCTACTCCTCTGCTGCTTTGTCTGACGAGCAGTTGCGATAGTTAGAGGGAAAAACGGGGGTCGAAACCTCCAAAACCAACGGTTTTTGTCCGACCAATCTGTACACAAGCCTATGGTGGACGAATTCCCGGATAGCCTCAAAGATGATTCTGAATATGCCGCATGGGTATCACGCCTTGCGGAGAATGCTATCCGTTCAGCAAGTGGTCAGGCCGCTGATGCTGATCATACAGGCGATTTAGCAGATACTCCAGAGAGTCGCATAGAGTCAGAAACCGAACTGGAAATCGATGATAAAATTGAAACACTTAAGCTCAAGCGTACCCCCTATGATGTGCTTCGATTCTCCGAACAAACCCCTTCAAAGAGGATTTTAGAAACGATCACAGAGGATACTCCAGTTCAGATGGCTGCCACCCAACTTGCACATAGTGCGCTCATGCAGGATGTTCTCGCGGAAGCAAGTAGGGAAATCACTCCCGAGACGTGACTCTAGTATCCCCACAATACCGCCCTTGACTGCTCTTTTAAAATAAGTTGATTATCTGAATTATTAGTGCTGCCAGTATTTTGACTTAGTGTTGAAGCACAAAATCCGTCACGCCGGTTGTATGTCGCCGACTGGGGGGAAAGAACGGTGCAATCCGCCAGTTGTATTAGTATTTTGATGACTGAATTTCGCGGAAATCAAAAATGGTCATATGTTAAACAGTCATCTTGTGAGGTACAATACTCGTCATCACAAGAGGAACTAAGTTGGTGAGAGATAATACTGTAATATGCCCAAAATCAGCGTCGAGGTCCCTGAGGAGTTGATGAACGATATTGACGAACACATCGGTGACGATGGTAAATTTGTGAATCGTAGCGACGCAATCCGCGCCTCGATGCGAAAAACTCTCGATATACTGGATGAGATCGACGAACGACATGGTCGCCTCGAAAATGAAGAATAGGTTTATGTTTTCCATCCGCCAACAGAATGCGTGATCAATTATCTCTGTAGCACTTCCAGCCTGAAGATTAGTTTTAAATCCTCTCCCAGTCATACCCCAGTATGCCCCAGAGTGTAGCCAAGGAAGATGGACTACGTGACGTAACACTCTCAGATGAATCACGGGTGCTTTCGATTGGACGAGACCGTCCGATCCGTATTAGCACTGGACATCGGATTCTCCATCACGAGGGAAAGTGTAGCCGCCCTCATGGACACAACTACAAAATTGCTGTCACGGTTACTGGAACACTCCGAGAAGAGGGGTGGGTCGTCGACAAAGGTACTGTGACCGATATCGTTGAGGAGTGGGATCACCGATTTCTGCTCGAACGTGGTGACCCACTCATCGACGCGTTCGAACAAAGCGGCGATAGCGATGCCACTGTCGTTCTCGACCATCCACCCACGGCTGAGGTGATGGGTATTATTCTCGAAAACAGGTTACGAGACCGATTACCTGCATCGGTTAATGAAGTGGATGTTGAGGTGCGTGAGACAAGCGAACTGGGGACGCACCCCTCACGATAGTATGCCGGTCAGTTCAGAAGTCGATACGACCGAGAGACCACAGGATGGATCCGGAACAGAGAGTCTCCCAATCAACGAACTCTTTTATTCGATGCAAGGAGAGGGTAAACTCGCGGGTATCCCGTCAGTTTTTGTTCGTACAAGTGGCTGTAATCTTCGCTGTTGGTTTTGCGATTCGTATCATACGTCTTGGGAACCCACACACGCATGGATGAGCACCGAAGAGATCATCGAAGAAGTCTCTACCCACACCAAAGCGGATCACGTCGTTATCACCGGTGGTGAACCGTTGATTCATGACGAAACGACAAATCTCATCGACACCCTCGCCAGCAGGGGTTACCATATAACAGTTGAAACGAACGGAACAATCTGCCCAGATGCGGCAATTGATCTCGCAAGCATCAGCCCGAAACTCTCTAGCAGTACACCCACAGCATCGAAAGATCCGAAAGGCGATGGCGAATGGAGTGAAGAGCACGAAGAGCGCCGGATCGATATGACGGCGCTGATGCACCTGGTTGAGAACTACCCGTTTCAACTCAAGTTCGTTGTTACCTCTTCAGCGGACATTAAGGAGCTTAATGACATTATCGAGCGTATTCGTCAGCAGACAAGTGCTCGCGTGCGAAACAAGGACGTTTTGCTCATGCCGGAAGGACAGACTGAGGCCGAAATCGCACAGAAGCGTGCACAGGTTGCCGACCTCGCGATGGAACATGGGTATCGATACACTCCACGCCTGCACGTGAACCTCTGGAACGACGAAGCGGGAAGGTGAGACAGAATGGTAAATAATCGGGTGAAAAATGCATGCCGGTCGTCTATTTCGACCAGTTCGCGCACGGTGAATGAATAACAGACACACTCCGACAATGCACGACAACAATTCCAGCGAATCGAAGGCATTCGTTCTCCTCTCAGGTGGTATCGACTCGGCCGTTTGTTTGAAGAAAGCGTCTGAAGAGCACGATAGCGTCGCAGCTATCCATATCGACTATGGCCAGCAAACCGAAGACATCGAACGTGCCAACGCAGAGAAGCAGGCAGATGGTCTCGATATACCTCTCTACACCTGCAATTATCGCGCTGTATTCAGCGAATTCGCCGAAGGAACAATCGAGGACAAAGAGTACGACCGCGAGCACACGACCGACGATGACCACAGCGTCGGATACGTTCCACAACGAAACCTCCATTTCCTCACAACTGCTGCTGCGATCGCCGAACACAATTCCGAGACTGGTGAAGATATTGTTCTTTATCACGGTGCCCAACAAAACGATGGAGAGGACTACCCGGACTGTCGTCCAACGTTTCTTGAAGTCGCTGAGAATGCGATCAACAAGTCGACTGACCAACACATGATTCGAATCAATACACCGATCATCAACCACTCGAAGCCGGAAGTGCTGCAACTTGGCGAGCGCTTGGAGGTCGACTGGAAAGTCACATTCAGTTGCTACAACGACGAGAATGGAGACCCCTGTGGAGAATGTCCTGCATGTATCGAGCGGGAGGAAGCGTTCGAAAAGGCTGGCATCTCCGATCCACTCACATAAATAGCGATTATACAGATGCCGACTCTTTCGATTCTTCTGATACACATTTCACGGGACCGGTATTGAACTCCTCCCCGTCGGCTGAGATTTCGCAATAGAATGCATCTCCAATGGGATAGATGGCCATTCTGTCTTCCTCAGCGTTTTCGATGTGGCCCACACCGCTGATTTCCCAGTTCGATTTTTCTGTTCCCCACCATGTATAGTACTCATCCTCGCCGCTCACAGCAAAATCCAGCACGCCAGATCCACTTGACAAGATGTGCTCTACGTTTTCGAGGACGCGATCGGAGGTGATGACGGGCATGATCTCGGATTGTACGCCACTACACTTAGGCGTAGCTGCTCATCGCCATCTGTCTCTAACGAATACCACCGCTGTAGATTGAGCACCTTCATATACCAGACGTGGCAACCCGCTATCGGTGACTAACAACGGTGCGCTTCTATGTCCCTGAGTGGGACGACCACGTAGACGCGGCGTACGATTTCGTCCATGATGAGCACTCGGACCTTTCTCCTGCAGACCGTGACCTCGCATACATCTGGGATGTCTTCGATCGCGAGTCGATACCGATCGATGGTGTCCTCATTTCTCGCGAACAAGTTGAGGACTCGCCCACAAAGTTCGACCGTATCACTTCACACGGTGTTTACGATGATCCACGCCTCGATCTCCCGGAGTGGCTCCCCACGATCAGTGACTGTGGGGCATGGGGTTACAAGCAACTCCCTTTTCCACCGTACGGGAATTGGGACATGCTGGAGTTCTACGAGACGCTTGAGGTTGATGTCGGGGTCACAATTGATCATCTCGTCCTAGGCTCCGGACATACCAGCCGACTCTATCTTGATGATCGTGCCCTCGGCGACGAGTTTACCACCAGTGATCTCCCGGAATGGTTGGCCGAGAGTGATACTGACGTGATGACCGACACTTGGCCGGACGAGTGGCCAGACTACGTTGCTGAGTACGACTCTACACTCCGAGATACTGCTGATAGCGAAGTCGACAGCTTCCGCGCTGCTGATTTCGAGGGAGAGAAACAAGACGTTCTCACGCGACTCAAAGATGATCCTCGGGCAGTGTATCGAGATGACGATATGGCCTTCCGGTACGAGTTGACTCTCGACAACGCCGCCGAGATGCAGGATTTTTACCAAGATGGTGACTATTCCTTCCGACTAATGGTCGCCATCCAAGGGTGGGACCCTGACTCCTACGAGAGAGCCGTTGAGGACGTGCTTGACTTGGGGTACCAGTACATCGGTATCGGTGGAGTTGCCGGAAGCAGCGAAGATGCCGTCAAACGCACAGTCTCTGCGGTCGGGAACGCGGTCAAACATCACGAGCGAACGTATCGTACGCGAATCGATACCCACGTGTTCGGGTTCGCCAAGACCGGCGCGTTCGATACGATCGGCCGTGCTGGCATGGCGAGTTTCGACAGCGCCAGTATGCTCCGTGCGGCGTGGACCGGTGGCGATAACTATCACCTCGACAGCACTCGACGGTTCGATGCGATTCGAGTACGATACCCGCCGTACAGTGCAGACCTCGAAACCAGTATCGAGTGGGCACTTCGCGCTCAGGAACTACTTATTGCGCTCCGGGCGTTCGATAAGGACGAGTCGATCGTCGACGCCCTCCGTTCATGGCAGGATACTGCGCTCACAGCCCTTGCCAATCTCCCCATGTATATCCGTGAGCACCGGCACGACGCCCAGTTCGACGAGACGACGCTTCGGCCTATCACGAGTTCCTTCCGTGATCACTACGAATACGGACGTGAACTCAAAGCCAATTTCAGTGATGACTTCCGGACTCGACTCATCAAACTCCTCCGCGACGACGGCTCCGAGAATCCCCTTTCGTTCACTGCGTACAAGAATCTCATCAAGACGGCCACTGAGGTAATCGAGGGTCGCGCCCCGACGAAGATCGACACTATCGAGCGCCGCGAGACAAACACTGGGACGGTCGGAACGTTTGACCAACTCTGGGTACTCCTCGAAACGTATGCCGAGTTCGTCGGAGACGGGAACAATCTTGATTCCTACGAGCGCGTCCTCCGGGCCGAACCCTGGAGGGAGTGTGACTGTACTATTTGTCGTGAACATGGCATTGAAGTCGCCATCTGGCGTGGGAACAATCGCAACCGCCGACGTGGGTTCCACAACACGCAACGCTTCTACGATCAGTTCGAGCGTGCCTTGCCGAAGGTGCTGGTCATCACCCGTGGGAGCAGTGCGCTTTCACGGAGCGATACTGGCGAAGAATATCTCCGGGATGAACACGAAACGCTCTGGACGCACGTTCATGACCTGCCCGTCGCAGAGATCGGCGTCGCCACCGCCGATGGGGTCCAAGAGTGGTGGGACGATCCACCGACGACGATCTCACTCGATATGGATTGGATGGCGGACGAGCTTGCGACCGTCTGTGAGCGGTATCAGGACCTCTACGTCGATGGAAGCGATTGGACGCTTCCTGAGAAGGTTCGCTCGGCCCTCGAAGAGACAGACTGCACAGTCCACGTCCACGAGGAACCTAGCGAACTACGCAGCGCCGTGCTCAGTCGTCTGGGCTACCAAGAATCGTTCCTCCCGAAACATCTTCAGCAGTCGGGTCTTACTGAGTTTTGAGGATGCGTGTACTCGTCGTCGACCAGTGTTCGGGATCGAAGCAATCGCCCGAATGGTTCGACTCGTTTGACGCCGAGACCATCGACGATTTCTCCCTCCCCGAACTCCGTGAGCGGGAACGGACGCCGACCTATTCCGCTCACGACCTCTATACTGGCCGTCAACAGCAGTATATCGACGTAGCCGTTGATCGTCTTCGGGAGTCCGGAGACACCGTTGATCGCTATTATATCAGTGCAGGATTCGGTTTCGTTGGTGAGGCGACCGAACTCCCGCCCTACGAAGTGACGTTCCAAGACTACGATACTGAGAGCGTCCACGAGCGATCCTCGGAACTAGAGATCCAGAGCGACCTGCTCAATCGACTAGACGACGACCCCGCCTACGATCTCGTCTTCCTTGCACTCGGGAGTGACTACTACGAGGCACTCGACCTCTCCCGACTGCTTGATACATTCTCCGACTCGACGATGGTCGTGCTGTTCAATCGTGAAGCCGACGCCGAGCAACGGCCAAATGTCATTTCCATCCCCGCACGAACGGCCGAGGCGAAAGAACAGGGAAGTACCGTTATTGGACTAAAAGGACAGTATCTAAAGCAATTTGCCGCACACAGGGCGGAGGGTACAACGATCGATTCTTTCACGGAAGTCGTCGAGTACTGTACGACGGAACCAACACGCCAGTCCGGACTCGGTTCGTACGACTAGTCGCCGCGGGAGTTTTGGAGAAACTCATCTACTTCTTCGAGATGGGTGAGAAACGTTTCCCCATCCTGAGTGAGCGAATACCGGACGTTGCGTGAACTCCGCTCTTCGCGCTCAACTAACCCGTACTCTTGGAGCGTTTCCAATCGCTCAGTCACTACATCGCTCGATGTCGGCACAGCATCCTCAATCGTACTGAAGTTCGATTCGTCGTGTTCGCTGAGATAGTCTAAGATCTCCAGCGACCGCTTCGGACAGACTACTTCGTCGACCGCGGAGTGCATACTCTTGGCGTTGCCCCCGCTCACTATACATCCTCCGTCCTCAGTACCTCCTCGCCGTGATTGCTTTGTCCACACAAAGCTTTAACACGGAGCCCGAGCTACCCGAGCGCGTCGCGCATGCTGTACAGACAACGAACGCTCAACACGCCACACGGGTGCATTAAGACGCCCGTCCTGTTCCCGGTTCGGAACATCGGCAAACGATCCTCCGACAACACGCCAGCGTACGCCGATGCGATTCCGGACCTTCGGACAGCGATGGTGAATGCACGAGCGATCAGACAACGTGATCCACAGTGGAATCGCCTCCTCAACGGGGCTACTCTCCGTGAAGAGATGGACATCCCAGAGGAAACCGTCATCTTCGCCGACAGTGGGGGGTTCGACTTCCAAGCGGGAGACGTCGACACTACCCCAGCACGGACGCTCGAAACACAGCGTCAGATCGGCGCGGACATCCTCGGGACGGTAGATCGGCCCATCTCCCGAGAGAACCGAGACAGGGAAAACCAGCGGCGCATCTCCGATAGTGCGGAGTATGCCGTTGAAGCGAGTGACGAACATGACGGTGAGGAATTACTGTTCGCCAGTATCCATGGTCTCGATCCGGAGACGGTACAGAACAACGTCCGGTACTTAGAGCGTAACGGCGATTTCGACGGGTACGCGCTCGGGAGTCTCGTTCCGGTCAGAACAGATTACAAAAAGGTGACAAGTATAATACTTGCGGCCAGACGGGCGACCGACAAGCACCTGCATGTGTACGGATTGGGGGGGTTAGTATACCAACCCCTACTGCTGTACCTGGGGGTCGATAGTTTCGACTCCTCGGCATTTATCCGGAGCGCTGGAAACCGGAATTATCTGGTTCCAGGGTTTGGTGGTCAGGAACTCAAACACGTCACCGAACTCTCGTACCTCCCGTGTTCGTGCCCAGTCTGTCGTGACACGCCGTTTACGGAGTTGCGTGAGGATCGTAATGCCCTGACGAAGCACAATCTCTGGGCGCTCACGATGGAACTCCGACGCTTCCGCTACATGGTTGCTGCCAACGAGGACGTGGAGGCGTACCTCGACCTACGGTTTCAGGGTAACGAGGTCACCAAACGGGCGTACCGACAGGCGAAACAGCAGGTCAGGAGACTCACGTGATAATGAGCGACGAACGCCCAACCATACGACCTGTAACGCTGGCGCGACTCGTGGAAACGTCCCATATCTGCGAGGATGGCCCACGGACGCTAGAGGACATCAAATCGGCACTTGATGTGACCCACCGCCGCGCCCGTGAAACTACTCTCGAGACACTGCGGATCGGTCTGCTCGGATCGGAACAGCAAGAGGATGAGGACGAAACGTATGAGAGTACGCATATTGGCGATCGATTTCTTGAGGCGGTTCGTGCTGAGGAGTGGTCCAAGGTGAGTGACGTGCTCGCCACGCAAAGCCCACACTACAGTGCGTTTCTGGAAGCACTCGACAACGTTGCCCCTGCCTCGCTTGAAGCAGTGCTCGAAGAACTCGAATCGCTTGAAGAATTCACCAACCATTCGTACAACCAAACGAGTGTCGAGGTCGTGGGCGACTGGGCTGAACGCCTCGGTACTGTTCAGCGGAATTCGTTTACGGGGGGCTACTACTCCGTCGAGCGGAACGTAGTACCGTCGAATTTCCCGTTCGCGCTGCTCGCGGTGTACGACGATCTCGAAGAGACGGCAGGCGTCGACCTCCGACAACGATACCTCTCGATCCCGTTGCTCCGAGAGCACTTCTGTGAACGTCATGGCTGCCCCCGAAGTGTCTTCGACGAGGCGCTGAGACGACTTGCTCAGCAGAACGTTGGCCATATCGAACTCTCGGGAGCGCCGATGGATACGGGGGCGAAAGAGGCCCAGCTCGGCATCAAGGAGATCGACCTCGGAAGTAAGGAGGGTCTCGTCACGACCGACCAATCCACCGAGCGCGTGATGGCCGGTATCGAACAGTTCGGCAAACAATACTACTACCTCGCGGTCTACGACCGCAACCTCACCTTTACTCAGGAGAAAGAGACATGACCAACGATACATTCAGCATTACGGACGAACAGCGCGACTACTCCCAATTCGGCTTAGAGGAGAATCCCTTCCCATACAGTCCAGTTCCGGATAACGACCCAGCACTCTACTGTGGGCAGGAGCACGCCACGAGAGCCATCAGCGACACCGTCTCGACGATGCTCTCGACCGGGAAGTCGAAGCATCTCGTTGTCACCGCAAAGTACGGAAATGGGAAGTCACACACGCTCAAGTACACACGCTCGCTCGTGCGCGACCGTGAGGATGTCGTCGTCGGCTACGTCGCCCAGCCGGGCGAAGGTTTCCGCGATATCTATCACGAGTTCGTCTACGATCTCGGGTTCGACCGCATTCAGACGCTCGCTTACGAGTACCTCGCTCAGGTGGCCCGCAACACCACCGATTGCAATCCAACGGACGCAAGCACGGTAGAGCAACTAATCGATGACGGTGAAGTATTACTATCGGAACTGGTTCCGGAGGCTGTCCAGCAACTCAACAACGTGACGAAGTTCGCTGACTTCGCTCGTGCGATCGTACATATGGTGTACGAGGATACGAACCTCTACGCGTGGCAGTGGCTCACTGCCGAGGGCATTCGCTATGAGCAGCGCAAAGAAATGGAGATCCATAGTGCACTCGACGACGATACTACCAGTGTCCGAGCGTTCACGGCGCTGAAGAACCTCCTGCTTGATCTCGGTTATACAGGTGTTTTCGTTTTCGTTGATGAGTTCGAGAGCATTGCTCGACTCAGCGCGAAAGCCGAACAAGCGACGCTGAACAGCATCCGTCACTTGATGGACCAGAACAGTCATGGTCTCTGTATGCTCTTTGGGTGTGCACCGGAGGTCTGGCAGGACGTAATGAGCGAGTACCACGCGTTCTCTGAGCGTATTGGGCAAGAAGTGGCCCTGCGACCACTAACCGACGACCATATCAACAAATTGGTGTCAACGTATATTGCTCCCGCACGGACAAATGGAACAGGGGGTGTTGATCCATTCACCGAAGAGAGTCTCTCAATAATACACCAGCGATCACAGGGGAACATCCGACAGGTTCTCTCTGTGTGTAGCCGGGTACTCGATGCGGCAGTCGACGAAGAGCGATCGAGGATCGACGCCGATTTCATACAGGAAGAAATATGATGTGCGCTAAACGGCGAAGGTGATGAAGACTGCCATAATCCATTTCTAACCCCAGCGAAAATCCCACCGTCAGATCTGCGGTCGGTGCCACGTTTTCAGGAATACCCGCCCGCTGTCGGTTATCGAGACATTCTTCAACCGACCGTTCTTGCTGGCCGAGACGAATCCCTCGGATTCAAGGCTACTGACATGGCGGGCTATCGTGCTCTTTGATTTGTCCAATCCGTCTGCTATTTCGGTGATGGAAAGTGGCGTATCCAGCATACCTAGATCTGCTAGCAACCCTGCCTCGGCGTCTGAAACGTTCCCTCGGAGGTTCAGCTGAGGGAGCCGTCGAACGCTGCTGTCGATATCTCCTATCTGAAGGATGGTGTCCACATCATCTGTAGCGGTGAACGTCGCGATGGTCAGAGGGAGAAGTAATTCTCGTGCACCTCCACCAAGAATGACAATTGTCTCGCCGTCAGACGCCTGTATGAGGTCGGCACAGTGTAGCGTCGTTTCTACGAAATCCGAGTAGGGTAAGGTTTCAGCTACTGGGTCGAGATCGGGAACGACCTGTGTAAGGATGTCCTCTACCTCCTCGAGCGCGCTATCTCCTTGATCTGATCCGGTAGCGGGTTGTAACAACAGGATGTGGTCGCCGGTGTCAAGACCTTCGCTTAAAACTGGCCGTACTACACGTCGACTGTCGAAACCAAGTGGCGCTAGATAGGTGCGCATGTTTTTGCTACTCCTTCGGATGGTCGTTACTGTTCCGCTTCAACGCAACAGTGGGAGTGAAATCTGTATAGAATCAGATTCGGATTGGTGGCAAATGGATCAATTAGCCCAGATATACTGCTTTGTCGTTCCAGATCACCGCAACTGTCCCGTGTTTGTTGCACCGTCGGCAACTATTTGATTGTTCTCATGGTACTGCCAAGAGTTCGCACGCTATTCCAGGATGATGTCGCTTCCTGGAACGAGGAGAGCCATCTGTGCGAACATAAAATAAAAAATTCCGACAGGTTCAAACCAACTGCCCCTGAAGGATATGTGATCGCATCCCGTTCGACGCGGCCTAAAACGGCTGTATCGTTCCGTAGCCACGGCTACGACTAATGGATGCGTGCAGTCGGCGTCCATCCCACATCGACGCCGAACCCAAGCACACCAGACGATGATGGACCCACCCAACACAGAGACGCCCGCGATAGCGGAATTCATCGGCACGCGAGACTCGTTTGTCGTGATGCGAGATCCGCAACTCGCAAAGACTGGAACGCAAGCACGTGCGCAACTTCGGACGTTGCCGTTGCTGGCAGAGTTCGAACTTGGAACGGTTGCTCACCCCGGAATCTACGACAACGGATTGCGCCTCGTCGAATACGACATGGTCGCAAACGAGTCGCTGCGAGAGAACGGTGTGGACAACGTTGAGTTCCCTCTCGTTCACTACATCAGCCAGGAGATGCTGACTGGTGAGCTACAGGACGAGGAGCATACCTTCGACGATCAAGACATCGTTCGCCAACTGCTACGGGACAGACCTTCAGGGGTCCCCTACCTGCTTGTCACCGATACGAGCACGCCAACGATGCCCAGATATACGAAGAAACCAGGGAAGTCGTTCATCGATGAGTTCGAATGTACGGTTGTCGATCATAAAGCGCTGCTGAAGCGCTACCTACAGTACAATCTCGATTCGGACCTTCCATTGTCCACGACTCAGAACCTGTACTTCCATCAGATCTCTGCCCATCACAAGGCGGCGGAGTTAAACGCGGGGTCCATCCCGGAACTATTCGACTACACACAAATTCCTGCTGATAGTCCAGTCTGGGGTCCCCTGTACTATCTCATCCGCGAGGATGTCGATAATGTCCTCGAGGATTACTCCGAGCGTATCAGGGAAGCGCTCCGGTCGTGGACCGAACGCGGGCCGACCCAGCAGGTCGCCAACCGAATGATAGACATGCTCGAGTTGGTGGAATTCGAGGAAGAACGACTCGACGACTACCGCTATCGTCATCAGGAGAACGAATGAGCACAACGTACACATCGGCTAAGACGAAACCAGACAAGTTACTCACCGGGTTCATCTCGGTGCGAGCACCGGAATTAAAGCATATCCACAACGCCATTCAGAGCGCAACCAGCGTCAACGAACTGGCGAGTAAGTTTGGGCGTCCAACTGACAACGGGATCGAATCCGATCACGTCGAGGATACAGTGCGGTTCCTGAACGCGGTCGATCTCGTTGAGAGTCCCTCAGGGGACATCAGGAGCACGGTCGAACGCATCAACGAGTCTCAGTTCGGTGGACTCCAGTTCGAAGCGCGATTGTTGTATCACTGCAACCAACAGGAGGGGCGACAGACGCACTTCGCTGATGTCTACCGTGCGCTGCTGACTGAGGAAAACAGGATTGTGAGTGGCAGTCAAGATGACTTGCGTACCATCCTGAAGCGCGAGACAGACTACACCTTCAGTTGGACCGACGAGAAGATCGATATGTGGGTGACGCTGTGTGAGCAACTGGGGCTGTTAACTGAGACGGAAGACGAACTCGTCCTCAGCCCCTGTCGTGCTTTGGCATACGACGCTCTCGTACTCGCTCCGACGACCTCCAGCGAGGAACCCAGTTACGACGACGTGGAAGTAACGGATGGAGAGTTCCGGCGAGCACTCGATTGGATAAACGACAACCTCTTCGCGGTGTATGAAGAGCGGGCAGGCACTCCGCGTGTCCACCCCACGATCGCCGACGTGCTGCGGAATATGGAGGATGACGGTGTAATTTCTCTGTCGAATCCCGGTGACTCGCAGAACGCGGTCGAGATTCCACCGGAGGACCTCGACGACGACGTTCGCGGAAACCGGCGTGACGCGACGCGCGTTTCGATCCACTCGCGCCCGGACGAAACGGCCTATCAGTACCCCCTCACCCAGTTCCTGACCCGACAATGAACAACAGCGTTCAACAACCCTCGACCGCCGGCGAGATGGACCGCTACTGGGATGACGACGAGATCGACCATTTCATCACCTCGGAAGCCCACACAGCCAAGAAGACCCCCGAGCAGTTCAAGGAAACTCACGTCGACATCGACCGGATCTACGCCGATACGCTCACTCCAGTGGGCGTCTCAGGGGACTTCGTCACGCAAAACGACATCCTTGAATCCATCACGGCGTCGAATCTTGAGGATCCAAACCGAATCTTCATCGTCCGTGGGGAACCCGGTTCTGGAAAGAGCCAACTCTGTGAGTGGACGAAGTACCAGATCAACGGCTACGGAGAGGACGACAACGGTGTCGAGGACTACGTGGCACTTCACGTGTCTCGAAGCCAGACTCGGATGGACCAGATCATCGATGTTCTCACCGAACCCCTAGACGTCGATCCCGACGTGCAGAACATCGACGATCTCGACCCGAACGACGCTGCGAGTGCCATCGTCGAGTATATGCGCGGTATCTGGTCAACTAATCACCTCACAGACCAAGACGTTCAAGAACTCACTAACAAACGAGACAACAAGAGCGACCTTCGTGAAATCTTCGCGAAGAACATTCAGAAGTACCAGGACGCTCTTGAGTCTCGTGACGAGAACCCTGACTTCAACCTCCTCACTCGCTCCGACTTCCGGGACCTTCGGCTCCAGATGAGCTTCAGCGACAAACTCACCGAGAACAAAGATCTGCTCTATACGGTACTCAAGAACGAGGCCCACGAGTACCTCTCTCGAAACCTGGTTGGAGACTTCAAGGAACAACTCCAAGAATACTCTCAGTTGTACCAAGAGCAGGACATTCGGCCGGTGCTCATCTGTGAGGACCTCACGACGTTCAGTGTCCTAAAAGAACAACTCCTCGACCACATCTTCGACCTCAGCAGCAGCCACTACGACATCGTCCTCGGGTGGACGATCGGTTGGGAACAGGACAACATC
The DNA here is from genome assembly GCF_000336935.1 of Halococcus salifodinae DSM 8989. Lineage (NCBI taxonomy): Archaea > Methanobacteriati > Methanobacteriota > Halobacteria > Halobacteriales > Halococcaceae > Halococcus > Halococcus salifodinae. Next base: position 68,897 of record NZ_AOME01000026.1, read on the forward strand.
GACGACGCGATGACTCGCTCGGACGCGGCTACGTACATGAAAGGCCGTTCCAAGGGATATCTAACGATGACCAACGAGAACGGCGAGGCTTACTTCCTCGACGACGACGCCTCTGTCGAACTCACGCGGTCATACCTCAACGCTATCAAACGTCACTCTGGAAGCCAAAGCACTCCGGATGGCGTCGAAGAGTCCTTCGACGGACTGTATCCGTTCAACGAACGGTTCGTCAACATCGCCTACCGCCAGCTAAACGACGAAGGTAGTAACCGAAAGACGCCCCGCCTGCTTTTGCTGCGGGTCGTGAAACACTGCCTGAAGTCGACCTGGCCACCCTACAAGGCGATGAAGTCGAACTCGTTCGTGGACACGCCCACGTTCGAGGTCGACATGAAGTACGACCAGATATACCAAGACGTCAGTCGCTGGTACGGTGTTCCCGTCGAGGGCGGCATCGGTGTCAAGACCGATGTCTTCGATGCCTTCGGTATCGAACTCCCCAACAGTGGAGAAGCGCCCGCGAAAGATGACTACGTTGTCTTCGATAAGGGAAAAGGAAGTGCCGTTCTCGACAAGATCAAGAACCCGCCCGCGCCCGAACACGAGATCGACGAGGAAGACGACGGTGACGAGCAAGAGGGCGAGGACAATGGCCCCGAAGACGACGAAGGCGGGGACGAAGAGGACGACGAGGTCGATGTCACCGACGAGTCCGAACTATCGGAAGAGGAGCGTGAGCGCCAGCACAAGTTCCAAGAGTTCCAAGACTGGGTGATCAGCGGCGAAGAATATCCGAGTTCGGACACGCTACACGACGGGGCCATAGAGACGCTCGAACGCGGTCATGACCCGAGCCGTCTCGGGAATCCGAACGCGTCGACGCGCTCTGCGAGCGCGATCTACTACGCTCGCGGCGACAGCATCCCGGTGTCCATCCAGGGAGACCAGCAGCGTCAGGCGAACATCGACATCGAACTTGAGTGGGGGGCAGAACACGCAGACCTCTACACTCCGATGCTCGAATACGGTCTCTTCGAGACGTTCGATACCACCGACACGAACTTCGACCAGTTACGCGCGTGGGCAGACACCAATGTTGCGCAGTTCAAGCAAGATATGCGCGAGGAGGTCGAAGACTGCCTCCCCGAGGGACTCACCATCGAGAAGACGCTAGTTCTGGGGCAGATCTTTCTCATCAACGCCGCGAGGGGGACGGAGATCGAAAAGGACAGCCTATCGACACAGCTCGTTTTCGAGGACTACGAACACGACCAATCGTACGGGAAGCCGATCGTCGATGAGTTCGAGCGCGACAGCGCGTTCGGGGAAGCGTTCACGAACCTGGGCGCGTCTTCGAGCGATATCAGCGATCTCATTGAAGGGTTCTTCCTGCTCAAGTCGAATGTCGTCGACTACGAGCGCTTAGCAGAAGCACGACGTGAGGTCGCGGGCAACTTCGAAGCCCACGTCGACGACGCGATGATGATCGATACAGGTGATCTGCCCGACGCATACAAGATCGGCTCGACTCGCAATCAGGCCAACACCAATGTATCGACACTATTCAGCCGCATCTCGGACTACGCGACTGAAATACAGCGTCTCACAGCCGAGCAAGACGCATCCCATATCCGGGAGGCTTTAGAGCCGGTCGAGCGGTGGCACGACAGTAGTCACACGGTCGACGACCTCGTCGAGTGGTTCGAGACGCTTTACACCTGCGCTGGCACGATGGACGTCACCATCAAGTCGAGCTACGAAGACGCCCACGAGACGCTTACCGAATCGCCTGGCGAAGTAAAACTCACATCCTTCGGTGAGGACGTGGAGAAGTTCCAGAGCATGGACGACGCGACTGGAACGACGCTCGTCGCACGCCTGCACGACTTCGCTCGCAGCAGCCACGAGCAGGGGGCCTGGGACATATACGAAGCACTCGACTCGCTCATCGACGAACTTCAGGATCAAGAGCATTCGACTGGGATCGACCTCGAACACCGAATCCAGCAACTCAACGAGTACACCGAGTACGAACGGAAGCGGCAGGATGTCATCGGAGTCACGGAGGATTTGTGAAATGTCCAGTACCCAATCGCTACCCACAGTCGTGGAGGCTCTCGAAGACAAGGTCAAGACGCACAAGCAAGCAGAAAACACCCAGTTCCACGTCTCAGTCGCGAAGCACAACATCAACGAGGTCAACAGCGAACTCGACGATCTCATCGAAAGTCTCGAAGATCTTCGATACTACAAGACGGTTTTCGAAGAGGCACTCGACGGTTCAGCGCCGACAATGACTAATAGTGCTGGACAGACCGCCAAGAAGGCGGCCGAGGCGACACAGGGGGAACTGCTGGAGAACGCCCAGAGTGGTGAAATCACCGATGACGAGGGTGAACTCGGCTCCGACGACGATAGGGGCAACCCGAAAGTTGAGTTGACTCCGGAGATAGAGAAGCAGATCGAGCAGATTCAGTCAGCGAAGCGTCAGGCCGATAACGTAATTGAGCAAACTGGGCGTCAGATCGAGTCCAAGCAAGAGAAATGGAATACGAAGGTCAATGCCGCCGAGGAACTCCAGAAGATTCTCGGAGGACAGAACAGGGACTTCTCGCGTACACTCAACCATATGCACAATCTCCTGAATGAGGAGTTGATGGACTCGAGCGGGTCGGCATCGAACTTCGTCTCCCAGTGGAAGAACGCAGTGAAAAGCTGGGAGAAGCATCAGTCGCTTCAGAGTTTCGATGACTTCCAAAAGAAGCACGATCTCTCCGACTCGACCGTTGAGGACGTTAAGACACTCAGCCAGTCTCGGAAACTCACGTTGGCAGACGTCTCACTCGATAGCGTCGAGGAGATGAAGCGCGTCGACGAACTCGAGTCGGCAGTCGAACTGAATCTCTAACGATGAAAGACCCTGCCGCCCGCGCGGAACAGATGCAGGAAGCCTACCACGACTACTTCGTTGGTCGTGGTGGACGAGCAGCGCGCACTGTCGCCAACCGGCTTGTCGAAGGTGAAGACGCTCTCACTGGAATGCGCGGTCCGTACCTCCAGGCACTCGATATCCCGAACTGGAGTGGTCGCTCGTGGGACGCCTTCGCTCGCTCGGAATACCTCGAACCGCATATCCGCCGTGCGTTCACAAAGATCGGCTTCGAGCGTCTCTACGACTTCCAAGAGCGTAGTATCGAAGCCATTCTCGATGGTGACGACACCGTCATTACGGCCGCAACGGGACGCGGGAAGACCGAAGCGTGGCTCATTCCGATCCTCAACCGCATTCTCAAGAACAAGCGCTACGGACAAAGTGACGACGACACGAGCGTCAAGGCCACTCTCATTTATCCGACGAAGGCGCTCGCACAGGACCAACTGAAGCGTCTCCTTCAGTACCTATACCTCATCAACAAGCAGCTAACGTCCGAACAGCAGATCACGGTCGGCATCTACGACGGCGATACCCCACGAAATGTCGGCGAGTCGGGGGCTGAGGGATACCTCAACGCGACGTTCCGACACTTCGAGTGTCCGGGGTACAATGACGAACTTGCCAAGTGTCAAGACTGTGGTGGCGGCGTCCGTATCCGGAACACTGGTGCTCGGTTCAAACTCATTCCCGAAAAAGCGCACTGCGAGGACGACGATCCGAATGATGTTCCGCTCGATTTCCTGCGCCTGACTAAAAACGACATCCTTGAGGACGGTGTCGATATCCTGCTCACCAACCCAGACACGATAAATTACCGTCTCATCAACACCAACGCCGAGGACGAACACGAACGATTCATCTACGAGCCCGAATTTCTCGTCTTCGACGAGGTGCATACCTACGATGGGTTGTTCGGGAGTTACACGTCGATGCTAATGAAGCGGGTTCGGTCTCTTCGGGAAGAACGTGGCGTCGACGACCTGCAACTCATCGCGAGCAGTGCGACTGTCGAGAACGACCTCGAACTGTTCCAGAAGGTCAGCGGTGCCGTCGACGTCAATCAAGTGAGCGAATCTCCTCGCGGCCTCGATGGTAACGTTCCAGAGAAGGTGCCAGAAGCGCTGACGTCGTACAGTCTGTCGGTCGACAGAATTCTGCGTGCGATGACCGCGCCGGACGACGTGGTCCCCGGTCTCGACGCGTTCGACTACACGCTGGAGGACGCGTCGAGGTACGATCGTACCCGCAGGGAGACTCTGGTGAGCGACGCACTCTTTGACCACCTCACCGAAGTCGAGAACGACCCTGGCGCACAGGTCGTTCGCTACGTCCATCAGTTGCTGTACGACGAACCACTCACGCAGTCACAACTGCACGACGAGTTGGCGACGGTCCTGGACCTTGACGCTGAGGAAGCATCGACACTGGTGTCGAACGTCCGGACCCTTGGTGAGCTCTCCGGCATGCTGGAGAACCGGAGTCATGTGTTCTCTTGGCCGATTGATGGCTTTTACACGTGCCCGTTGTGCGATGCGACGTACCGTTCGCCACAGGACGACTGCCGTGAGTGTGGGTTCGATTTCGTCACGCGCTCCACCTACTGTCGGCACTGTAGTGATGAGCATCTCGTCGCGTGGTACTGCCCGAGTTGTGATCAATTAGAACCGTACACGCCGACTGAGCACGGAACGATCGACCAAGACGAGGAACACGTCTGCCGCCGATGTGAGGACGTGCGCGACGACATCGTTCAGATGGTACGTGCGACGTTCCAGCCATTCCTCGAGTGCCGCAACTGCAGGCACCGAACCGAGCGAACGACGATCCGGGACTGTCCCGAGTGCGACTCCAAGACCGTCAGGACTGAAGAAGAATCGTTCACCTGCGTTAATCCGCAGTGTGAGGCGACCCAAGAGGCCGAACGTGTCTGTGAGAACTGTGACGGGACCGACTTCGCCCTCGCCACCATCGATGGACGATTCGATTGCCCGGACTGTGGTGAGACCTACGAACACCCCAAACAGGCCCCTGACCAGTGTGTCGACTGTGGTTCCTCGCTCAGTTTGACGAGATTCCTCCCGTGGGTCTGTGACAACAGCGACTGTAGTCGGATTCACTTCGAGGAAAGCCCCAATCGATGCGACTGTGGATCGTCCACGTTCGTGAAGCGTGGGCTCTTTGAAATCCATCACGATCAGCACTGTCGGTCATGTGAGACTGCGTTCATCGGCGACGAAGGGTGCGAGTGCGATGATCCGGACGTCTACCCACGGACCGGCCACCATCAGGCCTATAAGACAATCGACATCCACGGTCGGATTCATACGATGAGTTCACAGCGGTCCGCTGTCCCGTGCCCGCACCCGTACGCACGGTATGAGATCGACCGCCGGTTCGATGAACTGATGCGGGGACCGAGCAATCTTGCGGTGACGACCTCTCAGTATATGTTGCGCCGAGTCGCAGACGAGGAAGGCCAACAGGCGGCGAAACTCCTGTCGTTCGCCGATTCACACCGGGATATGAAGGAACTCAGTCGGGATTTCTCGGAACCTGAAGCCGAGACCCTCCTCGATCAACTGGTGATCGAGAGTATCTCGTCCCATAACGGTGGGAACCAGTGGAACACATTCGATCAAGTTCTCGAAGACACGGCAGACATCGTCGATGAGGTTAACGATGCGCTGGAACCCCCGCAAGTCACGAGGAGTGTCGAGTTCGACCTACTGTCGCGTTTGAAAGACCAACCCCGGAAGCGCTGGGACGACGGGGACGCGCTTCGGGACCGACTTGCCCGTCGCGCTCTCAAGCACACTTACAGCCAGCGCTTGGGCGAGCGGGATGGGTCCCTTGCGGAGGAGGGCCTGATCGATGTTCGCTTCGCGCCCGGTCTTGACGACCTCGCAAACGACGAGCGCACAATCGTCCGCGAACTCGCTGACGAGGGCAACGACTATCGGGTGGCGAACTTCGACCAGCCGAGTCCCGACCAGTCCGCCGAAGCGGTCATCGAAGAACTGGTCGACCGCAACATCCTCGCCTACGGGAACACCGAGGAGTATGTCTCGTTCGATCCATCAGCGCTCGCCATCACGGCCGCGGGCGACGGGGACGGTATCCGGTTCGATCCAGAGTTAGAGCGCTACTACACGACGCTCGACCACCAATTCGGTCTGGACACGCAGGCTGCTGTCCGGTCGGAAACGTCACTCGCCGAGCGAGCATCGATCTCACACCCCCGATTCACCCAGCGTGCACACCGCGCTGAACACTCTCAGACACGGATCCTCATCTCTGAAGAATATCTTGGGGCAACGAACAAGCGTAAGCGCCGAGAGTTGGAGTATCTCTTCCGCGAAGAGAACTACCCCCACCACCTCTCTTCGGGACCGACCATGGAACTCGGTGTCGACATCGGTGACTTAGACGCACTCTTACTGTACGGGACGCCACCGAACATGAACGCGTACCTCCAGCGAGTCGGACGTGCGGGGCGTCGCTCTCATTCCTCGATGGTCCACTCGGTCAGCCAGCGCAACCCCATCGATTACTACTACTACGATCACCCGGACGAACTCATCGATACCGACCCGACTCCCGTTCCGCTCAACGAGCACAACGAGGAGGTTCTACGCGTTTCGTTGTCGTGGGGGATCTTCGACTATGTGGCGGCCAACTTCACTATCCCATGGGACGTTAGTCACCACGGTCGCGCTCGCTCGATCGATGATGGAGACACTTATCACCGACGAAGCATACTCGATGAGAGCGAACGCGAAGATGCCAGTAAGCTAACTCACGTGATGTCCCTTGGTGCCAATACATTGTCCCTCGGTGCTGACGACTCGAAGTTGGACGTGTTCGGTGAAGTCGTCGACGACCACAAACGAGACATCGCTGACTACCTCGATACGTTCCTCGATTACCGGTATTGCGAGGACTGTGAGCGACGATACGCCGTTGGCGATGCCCGTGAGACGTGTATCAAAAGCGATTGTGACGGAGAAATCCGGTACGCCAAAGACGAGTTCGGCCACCTCGTGGAGGACGCTCTCGAGAACTTCGACGAGCGTTACATCACCGGATATCGCGAGTACAATCGAACGCTTGAGGACGAATTGTCCGACCTGAAACGACGCAATTCTCGGTTGCGTCGCGACCAGCAGCGAGCCGGATCAGACGAGCGTGCGCGCATCATGCGTCAACGCCGTGGCCTCAAGGACCGCATCGAGGTTCTGGGAGACTACCTCTCTGATTTAGGAGACACGAGTTATTTCGACTTCCTCAGAAAATCCCGCGGGAGTAAGTACGACTTCTCGATGCGGAGCGTCGCCACGACGGCCGGGTTGACCTTGGTCGACGAAGGCTACAACCGTCGGAACGTCGGCAACCAGGAAAGTGGACGGGCAATGCAGATGGCGCTCTCGGAACTCCATCCCGGTGCTGCCTATCTCGACAGCGGCGAGACGTACACCGTCTCCCGCGTCCGACTCGACGACAAAACCAGTTCAGACCTCCGTGACACGGTGAGCGAAGCCATCGATGGGGACCATCTGGCCGAGGATCTCATCTGTCCGGCGTGCAACACCTCATATGATCTTGCTGCCGACGAGTGCGACTGCGAGAGTGATGTGCCGCTCAAACGCCGACGGCTGGCGATGCTCGATTCAGTCGAGGCCTACCACGACAACCTCAAACTGACCGCGGAGGGCGACGAAGCACGCCACCTCCATGACGAACCGAACAAGCCGGTTCAGAATACGTATGCTGAGCGAGAGACGTCGATCATCGAGTTCGATTCGGAACGTGCGTTCGAACTCCAAGATGCCGACGGAGAACCCCTTGGAACGATCGAGTACGGAGACTACTCGGTTTTGATACACACGGAAAGCTATAAGACCAAGTATAAGTCGGGTGAGGTTGATCCGAGAGCGACATTATTTGAGGTCTGTGGCGAAGAGAACTGTCCAGGGATCATCTACCTCGACGATGACGACGGTCGTCGGTGCAGTGCCGACCCCGAACACTTCCCTGACGGCCGCGGTGCTGACTCCGAGTTCATCCGCCTCGGGTATCAGTACGACACACAAGGTATTCGTGTCGACCTTCAGGACCTCGACCTATCACATACGTTGGCTCATGGCCTCAGAGTCGCGCTACAGTACCTCGGCGGCGTCAACATCCGTGACCTCGCCGAATACGTCGGCGAAGAGCATGTGGATGTCTTCGAATCCCAGGAAGGCGGAGCCGACGTCGCGCGACTTCTCTTCGAACAGACTGGTGAGGAGTTCCAAGCGTTCGGCCGGGCAGTCGGACTTATGCATGATCAGTTCGACTGTGACTGCGAAAGCGGGTGCCCGTCCTGTCTTTACCAGTACGGTTGCGACGTCAGAAACGATCAGCGCTCGTTCGACCGGGAGCGTCTTGGGGATATCCTCTCCGGCGGCGACGTGACGATCCGATCGACCGCGAACCATGTTATCGACGAACAGCTAACCGACTAACCACCATCCCACACAACCTGCCATCGATGGATTTCGACCCACTCAAACTAGCGAACTCGATGCGCGAATCGTACGCCGAACACTACGCTGGCTCCCAGTCTCCGAGAGCCGTCAAGAACCTCGTCTCGCGGTACTACGACGGGTCAGGTGAGTCACTGGAGAGTGACCTCTCCAAGTTCATCCGGACAAAGGGACCCTATATCCAAGTCCTCGATCTCCCCCGGATGAGCGACACCGCCTGGGAGACGTTTGCCTCCAACCACGACCTCCACGACGACGTCACTGAGACGCTCTCTGAGGCCGATTTCCGCTCACTGTACGAGTTTCAGGAGTCAGCGGTCGAATCGGTACTCACGGATCATCATACACTCCTGACCGCGAGTACGGGGAGAGGGAAAACCGAAGGATGGCTCATTCCCATCCTCCAATTCATCACTGAGGCGAAGGCGGGCCAACACGACGATCATCCGCCGAACAGCGTCAAGTGCGTCCTCACGTACCCGACGAAGGCGCTCGCACAGGACCAATTGAAGCGGTTGATCGACTACCTCTTCACACTCAACCGAGGGCGTTCGTCGGACGAGAAAGTGACTATTGGGATCTATGACGGAGACACCAAGCGTCGCGACCCTGACGAACTCGCATATCTCCAAACCACGTTCCAATACTTCGACTGCCCGTGTGACGAATGTGACTCGTCACTGACGGTCAGCCAGCGCGACGACAACTCATTCGTCGTCGAACCGATGGCGGAGCACGAGGACGACCTTACCTTCGACTTCATCAAAGTCACTCGGGACGCTATCGTCGAGTCGCCAGCCGACATCCTCCTGACGAATCCTGACACGCTCAATTACCGGCTCTTCAACGTCAACGGCAACGATGAACAGCAGCGCTTCGTCGCCGAACCGAAATACTTCGTTTTTGACGAGATCCACGAGTATTCCGAACTCTTTGGTTCGTTCACGTCGACGCTCATGCGTCGGTATATCCAGGAGAGACAGGAACTCAACGGGTACGACAGCGAGGCCGACGACGACCTCACCATCGTCGGCGCGTCGGCGACTGTGGAGAACAAGCGGACGGTCTTCCAGCGTATAAATCCGTTCGTCGACCCTGATGTAGCGGTTATCGAGGAAGACGAGCGCGCACTCGACGCACCATTCCCTGTCGACATACCCGACGAATTCGTCTCAGCAGAGTTGACCGAAGGGGAACTGCGCGGTGGAGGAACCGATGCTGCGAGACGAGCACTCGACGCTGCCGGTGTGGAGAGTGGCAGCGATGACCTCGACAATGCACTCTACGAACATCTAGTTGAGGACAAAGGAGGACCTTTAGAGTTCCTTCGTGGGATCTACGCGGCGCTTCGAGAGACCCCCCTCCGTCCAGTGGGCCTTCGCGACCGCCTGATCGACGAGACTGGACTCTCCGAGTCCCAGGCAGAGATGGTGGTAGCGAACTTTATGACTATCGGCGAGATGTCGGGCATTCTCGAGCGACGCGCCCATCTTTTCAGCTGGCCGCTTGATGGGTACTACGCCTGTATCAACTGCGGGACGGTCTACGACACCCCACAGTCGTCGTGCATTGAGTGTGGTCACCACTTCGTGTCGAAACTCTCGCTGTGTAGCGAGTGTGGTGAAGAGTCACTCGAGTCGTGGTTCTGCCCGAACTGTGAGCGCCTCGAACCCCATACCGTCACGTCCGAGGAGGGTCGTTTCGATTATTTCCAACGGAGAGAATGCCAGTGTGAGACCATCGATGGCGAAACCCCCGAGATGGTCCGTGTCCACTGGAGACCGTACTACGAGTGTGTGGACTGTGGCAAGCGTCAGAAGATCAACCGACAACACGACTGTCCCGACTGTGCCGCTGCAATGGTTCTCGATGACTCGATGAAGACCCACATCTGCACCAATCCGGACTGTGACGAGGAACTCGCAGTCGAGAAAGCGCAGGAACCCGAGTGCCATTCCTGTCACTCGACCGGGTTAGAACCACTCGCGGACGAGGGTGTTCAGTATTGCACCGAGTGTGGTGAGGTCTACGAGGATCCGGAGGGGAAGGGATGCACTACTGACGACTGTGAGGGCGAGCTCACGCCCAAACGGTTCCTCGGATGGACGTGCAGCGACCCAGAATGTGACGAGGTATATTTCGATAATCCGCCAGCCTCGTGTAGTTGTGGTAAACGAAAGCTCGTTCGGGCGGCTCTGTTCGACATCAACATGGTCGACGAATGCCAGTCCTGCGGATACGAGTTCCTCCCCAACGGTCCCCACGATTGCAACTGCGACGATCCCGAGATCAGTCGCCGGGCAAAGGGCTACAGCAACTTCCGGATGGTCGACGACAGCGGACGAGTTCGGAAAGCCAGTCAATTTCCCGGTGGACTGCCGTGTTACCACGAAGGCCGACGCGATACCTACGCGAAGAACCGACGGTACGACTCGATGCTCCGTGGTCCGGCCAACGCCGCGGTGACCACCGGGCGCTATCTGCTTCGTTCGCTGGTAGACCGCGACGATCCCAGCACTTTCGGAGAGTCGAAAATGCTCTCGTTCGCGGACAGTCAGTCCGATATGAAAGAACTGGAGCGAAACTTCCGTGAACCTGAAGAGTCATTCTTCTTCAACCAGTTGTTCGTTGAGAGCGTCAGATCGGAGGCTGATGGATCGGGGTGGGCAACACTCTCCGACATTGTGGAGCGTGGAGTGGACGCTGCCCACCAGTACGAGGAGGAATTAGTCGGTGAAGGCGGGAGCATCCCCCAGATGTACGAGTTCCTGACTGGCTACGACCAGTCGGTCGACGAGTACCTGACGGAAGAACTGCTGTCTCGTGTCCTAGAAGGCAAATACAGCCAGCGCTACCGTAGTAACCAGCTTAGCGGCGAAGGGGTGATCGACCTTCAGTTGGACGCTAACCTCGATGATCTCAGTAACGGAGAACGCGAGTTGCTCATAGAGACTGTCGGGCAGAACCACCACTACGAACCGAATCTGGTAGGCGAAGTCGAGGACGGGCACGACCACCTCGATGCACTCGTCGACCGCGGTATTCTCCGCCGCATCGAAGAGGAAGGGAGTCGATACGTGATGGTCGACGAAGACTCGGTCGAGTGTGCCGCCGTTGAAAACGCAACCCCGACGAACTACAGTCCAAGCCGGGAAGCGTACGCGACCTCGCTTGAGGTAGCTCTCGGAATCGCGCCGGATGATGTCGTCGAGTTCGTGTCAACGATAGAGGACCGGTCGAAGTTCTCCCACCCTCACTACTCTCTGACCGCTCAGCAGATTTCGACAGCCGATCCGATGATGCTGCTTGCACGGGCGTACTACGGTGAGACAGATCGCGACGAGCGCCGGAAATTGGAATATCAGTTTCGACAAGGCCGGTATCCGCACTTCCTCTCTTCTGGACCGGCGATGGAGTTGGGCGTCGACATCGGCGACCTCAATACGCTACTCCTCTACGGAACCCCACCGAACGCCAACTCGTACCTACAGCGAATCGGTCGTGCAGGACGGTCTTCAGGCAACTCCCTGATCCATTCAGTCAGCCAGCGTAACCCCATTGACTACTACTACCACGAGCATCCAGAGGAACTCATCGCAGCCGACCCACAGCAGGTCCCGCTCAACGAAGTGAACCACGAAGTGCTCCACCAGTCGCTTTCCTGGGCCGTCCTCGACTGGGCCGCAACGACCCGATGGGTGCCGTGGCGTCGCGAACAAAGCGGTCTCGAAGATCTTGTCGTCTGTAAAGACGAACCGGTCCCGCGTATGGAGCCTCAACCGAACGACGTGATGACGTTTACGGGGGTGCTTTCGTCTACGAACTTTCAAGTTCAGAGTTGGAACGATGATTCACCGCTCGAAGCACTTCGGTCCCTCATCAACGAGAACCGAAATGAAATCGAGCAATGGTTGGAGAATCTTCTGTCCTTTAGCGTCTGTTCGGCGTGCGGGAGAAAGCACGCTGCAGGTTACAGCGGGGAGTGCCAGCGTGACGACTGTGACGGCGTCACCGAACCAGTTCCGGACAAGCATGGTGACATCGTCGAGGGCATCCTCGCCGGAACTGAGGAGGTGCAGAGTTTTGAAGAGACCATCGTTGACCTCTATCACGACCAGCAGGACGACATCTACAGCGACATCGACGACCTTGACGACGAAGTAAGCGATCTAAGGCGAGAAGAGCGGAACACACGCGACCGAGACGAAATGCGACGTCTACGAGAACAGCGTGAGCAGGTTGAGCGCCAACTCGATCAACTGAACGACTATCTCGACCGACTCGAGGACATGGACTTCGGGAGCTACCTGAATCGGGAGAGTCCTGCTGCGTTCGGACTACGGTCGGTTGGGAGTTCAACCGATTATCAACTCGTTGGCGAAGACTTCGAGCATGTCAGCGATGGTTCGCGTGAGCGTCGCATCGCACTCTCTGAACTTCACCCCTGCGCCGCGTACCTCTATGACAGCGAGACATACGTCGTGACACAGGTATCGTGGGAGCCATTAGAGTCTGCGCGAATCAATAACGATCTCGAAGATGTAGCTATCTGTCCGACTTGTACTACCGAGTACGACAGCGATACCTCCAACTGTGAGTCGTGTGGGACGCGGTTGAAGCCGCTCGTCACCCGGGTCCCGGAGAGAGTGACCGCATACCAGCACGATCTCCCACTTAGTTCCACGCCGAGCACCGAACGACTTCAGCCGTCGACGGTTTACCAGAACGACCAGGAACCACAGAACACCTACGCTCCCGTCGAAACTGACGCCGGCGACTCGTTCAAGGCGACGTTCTCTCGTGACATCGTTGATGGGAACGGGACCGTTCACGGAACGTTCGAGTACGGCGACGTCACGCTGCTCGCCTCGACGAACAAATATTGGGCGACCTACAAGAACGGTGGAGCGGATCCGTTACCAAACGTATTCGAGATGTGTGGTATCGATGGGTGTAACGGAGCGATTGCGGAAACCGGAGACTCGACGTACTGTACGAACAACGTCGAACATCCCGTCGAGGAGAGTGAGGCTGTCCGACCTGCAACGAAGTTCTCCACGAAGACGGCCCGTATCCGCTTCGACAGCGAAGAACTCGAACACGGCTTTGCTCATGGCCTCCGAGTCGCACTTCAGTACATCGGCGGCGTTAGCGTCAGGCAGGTTCCCGAATCCATCGAGGACGAGGGAACGCTGGTGTACGACTCCGACGAAGGTGGGAGCGGCATCACCGTCCTGCTGACTAAGGATGACGGAGAGAAGTTCGAACACGCCGTTGATCTCATGCGTGAGGCGTTTTCACCGGAGGAGTCGAAATGCAACTGTGAGAACGGATGTCCGTTCTGTCTCTACCAGTACGGCTGTGCGGAGCAGAACGATCCCGAGTCATTCGCCAAGGACGAACTGCTCGATCTGCTGTCTCATGACCTCCATCTCAAACCACGAAACGATGAGTAACCCACTCCACGCCGCGAACGATCTCCAAACCCAATCGCCTGAGTGCCTCTGGGCGCTTTCAGCGGAGAGTGTATACTCTGCTCTCGCCGCAAAAGCCGCCGGGGAGCCGATACAGGAACGGCTCGAACCGCACGTCCGAGCCGAAACCATCAGAACGAACGACGAACGGGATACCGATCCCGTCGTTTCGATACACGAGTGGCTACTCGATGAACTCGGACTCATCGAAAATGATACTGTCTCACTACTTGGGATGGTGGTACTAGCCTCGGATGGACCACAACCATTCATCCGAGTCGTCACTATCGCTCGACTTCAGTCCGCCGAAATGGTGCTACGCTCGTGCAACGAGATCAACGATAACATCCCGCGACGCGAACTCGATAGTCTACTTGCCGACGAGTGGGATGAGGCCGTTCTTGCCCCGCTCTTGGCGTCTCTCGGGTTCATGACCATTTATCCCGATAGCGTCGACCTCAACCAGGAGCGGATCGCCACCTCACTATCGGCACAGCAGACACTATCTACCGAAACGGCTGTCGCAGAAGCCCATCGGAAAGTTCTCTCTCATGTCGTAGCATCAGCAGACGAGGCCTGTCTGGAAGACCTGGTGCAGCGATTGACTCGGACGACTCCAATAGGGGAAGGAATAGAGGTGAGGGAGGTAGCGACTCTCGCCAGCACGCGGACAATCATCGTCGATGACACCGAACTCGAAGACGTGATCCGTGATCAACGACAGGAGTATGAGGATGAATTCGACACGCTACGCTCACTTCTAGTGCCAGCGCCTGAGTCTACTGTGGAGCGAGTCGAGACGGACAATCCCGTTAGATTTGATTCCTTATCAGATATGACAGGCGAAAATGCCGATGAGTGGAGGGCTGCACTCAAACTCGTCGCTACTGTCGCAACATATCCTGACCTCACGACGTTCGACATGCGCTTCGTCACAGAGCGACGGCCGAGCGTAACGTCCTATTCGTTCTACCAAGCGCTTTCGTCGGTTCCAGGCGTCGAATGTGAGGTTAGTGACGATCTCGTCGAATTTGAGACTGTACCAGAAACCGTTCACAGCGAACCTGTGCGCGATGAATACATGAAATATCTCGTCAGGCACTGTTCGGCCATCCAGAGTCGGATCGATACCCTACTTCAGGCATCGGTGTCGCTTCCACCTGTGCCAGTCTCGACCGAGGCGATGGTAGCTCAGGACTACAAATCAATCGACAGCGGGGCCATCGCGCCGACTTACTTCACCTACACACTCGTCGACCCCGATGCTCTCGGTGAGAAGACGATGGACGCTTACACCGGAGATTCGCGAGGGTTGGGAAGGGAACAGGCGCGTCTCCGCCGCTGGCACGAGAGGCGGTCGTCGGGGCTGGAGTCGTACACTACGATGACTGACCGCTTGTTCAGCCTCGGCCTTGAGCGTGACATCGGGGACAAGGTTTTGCGCGTCATGACGCCGTTTGACGACGACACGTTCAACGAGTACGTGGCCCAGATTCGACGTCTTCTCAAGCATGGCTTCGAACTGCGCCTGCTCACTCGTCATACGAAGGAATCCTGGGAGTGGGATCGGCTTCAGCGCAACTTGCTGAGCGAGATCAAAGAGCATAGAGATCAAGTGACGGTTCGTACCTACTCGCGGTTCAAAGAATACCAGCGTGTGACGCCCGATATGGATTTCCGCGATCTCGGTGAGATCGGGATTCATGCCAAACTCCAGACTGTTGGTGCACCTGGGGAGGGAGCAGCACTACTCGGATCGGCTAACTTCATGGAGAACAGTTACGACTGGAACCCTGAATGTGGAGTTTACACCGAACGAACACAGTTCGTCGATGCGGCGATCGAGTTCTTCGACATTGTCTGGGATATATCGGCGGCAGATGAGATCTCAATCGAGCGGTTGCAGGAAATTCCTGACCGGCAACTAATCCCCACGTACTATAGTTAAATTTAAAGTGCGATTATCTGTAGCGCATTATTGATGGAGAACCCACCTGGAGGGACGCGGTGCAGACGGTAACGGCGTCGGACGGGACCGGCGACCCAGGTAACCCGTACTTCGCGATCACTATCAACGGCGCACAGCAATTCACCACGGCGGAGGTCGAACACACGACAAACGGCACGTTCACGGTTCCAGTGGATGCTTCGCAACTTTCAGCGGGTCAAGGTCAACTGCGCATCCGGGTCCAGTTCGTCGACGAAAACATCGCGTTAGACGACGATATCGCCACCAAGACGGTGCGTGTCGAGTATCCACCGCCAATATGACCTCTCTCACTATTCGAGCCGTCTTACCTCATCACGGATCGGTATGAAGACTTCGGCGATGGCACTGCTGCGTTAGTGGGGGGCGAGGGACGAACTGAGCGACGCTCGTTGGCGCTATCGTCCAGTTTTCGAACGGGGCAATCAGGAACGAGCACGAACTACCCTCGGACCTCGGGTTCAGCGTCCGATATCCTGTTCGAGCGTGCTGAGTTCTCGGGCGAGGCCGCGAAGTTCGTCGGTTACCGCGAGCGCGTCGAGCCAACGTTCGGGAAGCGCCGACGATCCGAAGCGTGCGCCGGCAACCGCTCCGGCGACAGCACCGATAGTGTCGGTGTCACCGCCCTCGTTGACGGCGTTCACGATAGCCGACTCAGCGGAGTCAGCCGTCAACGCATGATATAGCGCGGTCTGCAGCGTGTGGAGGACGAATCCGGAATTCTGCAACCCCGTTGAATCGATGTCGTCGGGGAGCGGTTCGAGAACTCCAAGAAGACTGTCGGGAGCGTCGGGATGCAACGCATCGAGAGCACTGGCGAGGGGTTGGTCGTCGCCATCGAGTAGTGCCGCAATGGTGAGGTTCAGGGCCGCACAGCCGTGTGTACATCGGCAATCGGCGTGCGTGATCCGTGATGAGTCACGGCTCACCCGCTGGAGGGTATCCCAGTCGTCGGCGAACGCGAGTGCGAGCGGCGCGCACCGCATCACACTGCCGTTGCCAGCATTGGAACCCTCGGGCTTTGCCTCCCAGACGTCCTGCCCCGCGCTGTCCCACGACGCGCCGTCGTCGATACGCCCCAGCGCGTCGGCGGTCATGATCCCGATATCGAACGGGCCGCCGTTGTACCACGCTACGAACCGCTCGGCGATGTTCTCCGGGGCGAACTCGCCACGCTCGACGAGACTCCGCGCGATACAGAGCGCTTGCTCGGTGTCATCGGTGATGGTCCCCGCGGGTTTGCCATGAGTGCCGTTGCCGACCATCTCCCTGAGCGTGCCGTACTCGGTCTCGATAGCTCCCGGCGAGCGAAACTCCACGGGCCGACCGAGCGCGTCACCGCAGGCCAACCCCAGCAGGACGCCCTCGGCTCCATCATGTCCGACCATGCTCGGTCGAACGCTGGCCGAGTATTATACCCTCGGCCACTGTATCCTCCACAATGGCCCCGAACGCGAGGCAGAACCCATGATAGTGTTCGCGTTCGACCGCGACTGGACGGTCGATGTGAATCCCCATCCCCAGCACGAGGCGGTTCCACTCACGTGGGTGCGTCACCTCGCTCACGAGACCGATCACGAGGTCTGGGCTATCGGCAATCAGGACCTGAAAAAGGAAGCCGACATTCCCGGCATCGAAGCGCTCGCAGAGCGATACTACGAGGAGGGTATCGGCCGTCTCGGCGAGCAAAACGAGTTCGGCCGCTACGAATACTGGCCCGAGCGTCCCGACCGCCTTCGAATACTCGCCGAGGAGTTCTCCGACGCAACGGAGTGCATCGTCGTCGACGATATCGATCTGAGTGTAGCTTCAACCGAGAATCTACAGGTATATCGTCTCTGGGCGCGTAACTACTGGAATGAGTGCGAAAAAATACCTTGTTGAACTCTCTGAGGAAGACCGCAATACGCTTGAGTGGTTTATTTCCACCGGTGAACGGAGGTCTGAGGACAATACGCGAGCACGAATTCTCCTGAAGGTAGATGACGGGCTCACTGATCTCCGCATCAGTGAGCACGTCGGCTGTCACCCNTCTGAGGACAATACGCGAGCACGAATTCTCCTGAAGGTAGATGACGGGCTCACTGATCTCCGCATCAGTGAGCACGTCGGCTGTCACCCTAAAACGGTGTTCAACACGCGCAAAGCCTACGCCGAGCACGGGCTCGCGGCGATTCATCGCCGCAAGCCCGACCGCGAGTACGAACGCAAAATCGACGGCCGAGCCGAGGCCCACCTCATCCGACTCGCTTGCAGTGAACCACCGGAGGGACAGGCTCGTTGGACGCTGCACCTCCTTGCCGACGAACTCGTGACCCTCGACGAGATCGACTTCGAGTCGATCTCTCACGAAGCCGTTCGACAGCGTCTAAAAAAACACCCTGAAACCGCATCTCTCTGACTACTGGGCGATCCCGCCCAAACAGAACGCTGACTTCGTCTACTATATGGAGGACGTCCTCGACCTTTATCACGAACCCTACGACGAGAAGCGTCCGGTCATCTGCTTCGACGAATCCAGCAAAGCACTCCGCG